>JBAXGN010000136.1 GCA_037139415.1 Verrucomicrobiota bacterium
AATGAATCCATCGTTCCTTCAAAAAAAATGCCGCCAGTGTCGAAAGATAGGTTAGCGTGATTCGCGGTCCTAGCCGGGGCAGTCCACCAGCGTTTTGCCGCCCGTACGTTGTCCCGCCGCCTGCTTCTCGGCGATCCGATGCCGCAACAGAATCACCCGCCGGGGTTGCGGCCAATTGACCTCCTGATGCCACACCTCGGCGGCTTCGGTGCCGGCCACCTCGGTGGGCGTCCAGAGCAGGTCTTGTTTGAGCAACCGCTGCACCGGCTGGCGCAGTTTGGCCACCACAATGTAAGGTAACTTCTGTTGTTCCAGCAGCGCCAGCCATTCGGGCAGGCAAAAACCCGAATCAGCCCGCACCAAGCGCAAGTGAATCCAACTGGGTTGGTTGGCCAGCAAGTCCAGTGTGAAGGCCACGACGTTGTTGGCACAACTGGCATTGCCCGAGCGCAACCAAAACCTCACGACCACCTTGGCTTCCTCCAACACCGCCAGCAGCGGATGCAAGCAGGGCTTGCTGCCCAGGCGCGTATAGCCGGTCGCCACCCCTTCCTGATGCCCATCCTCGTGCAGCAGCCGCGTCGAATCCAAATCCAGGGCATAGCCGCCCGGCCGGCTGGGCAACCGTTCCTGGCACCAGCGCCACAGGGGCCGGAAGGTGGCCAGGTTTTTACCCGCGCTAGCAAAACCTTGAAAGAACCGCGTGTAGCTTGACTGGCTGCCAATGCATTGGATGTCCAGGAGCGTGGGCAACATGACATCCTTGCGCAAATGGGCCACTTGCGACAGCTTTTCGGCCCCGGCCAGAATGCCGGTTTGAAACCCCACCGCCAGATCCGCTACCGGTATGGCCTGCTTGCTTTTACGCCGGTGCGGCAAGACCTTGGCCAATAGCTCCCCATAACGGTGCCACTGGAGAAAGCCGGCAAAGGTCAGCAGTCCGGCCCGCCCGCTGACTTTTTGGTCCGTGAAACCGATTTGGATGGTTTCTTGCGAAGTTTTGAGTTTAATGAATTCGGTCACTGTTTGGTGACCGGATTGTTCCGCGTGATTTGATGCGTTATATTACATCCATCAGTCACTTCCAAACAGTGACCAATTTTGCAACTGAATAGTTACGGCTGAGGATCTGCTGACAATGCCAAAGCCCACTCCAGATTTCACTTGGTATTCCGCCGAGAGCAAACGCCTCGGCCACCCGGAGGTGTTGGACTCAGAACCTGGCAAGGACGCGTCCTAACTGTGCGGTTAGGAAAGCGGCGGGCGCGGGCAGTTAATGCTGCTCCAATTGTTGGACCAGCTTGCGCTCGGCGTTGTAGATGTTCGCCTGCAAGGGCATGTGGCCAGGCAGCGAGTGCGTGGCGCAGCCCAGGCAAGGATCGTAGGCGCGGAAAGCCATTTCCACTTTGTTCAACAAACCTTCCGTGACGTTGCCATCCTTGATCAGGCCCATGGCCGCCCGCTCAACGCTCATCGCAATGCGCGCGGCGTTGTTGGTGGTGGCGACAATCATGTTGGCCATTTTGATAATGCCGCGCGCATCGGTTTCGTAGTGATGGAACAAGGTGCCGCGCGGGGCTTCCACCACGCCCATGCCCACGGCCGGGATGTTGGTGGGCACTTTGCGGACGTCGGGGCTGATGATCTCGGGATCGTTGATCAACTGCTCCATGCGTTCCGCCGCGTAGATCATTTCAATGACGCGTGCCCAATGGGTGGCCAGAGTGTGATGCACCGGTTTGCCACCGAGGGTCTGGTAGAATTCCTCATACGCCTTTTGGGCGAGCGGCGTAGCCATGCCATCGGCAGCGTTCAAGCGGGCCAAAGGGCCCACCGCGTACACGCCGGTGTTTTCGCCCTCGGAGAAGCCCGTCCAACCGCGCGATTTCAGGTAGGTGAACTTCATGTAGCTCCACGGCTCGACGTGTTCGGCAACAAATTCCTTGTATTGCTGGGCGGTGAACTTGCAGACTTCCTTGCCATTGCAATCCACGACGCGCAATTTGCCATCGTAGAAGTTGACCTTGTTCTGTTCGTCCACCATTCCCATGTAACAGGTCTTATGGGTGTACGCCTCCGAGGTGATCATCTTCACGTACTCGGGGTTCTTCAGCACAATGTCCCGGAACACCTGCAAGGTCCAGGTGGCAAACTCGAGGCCGTCCCGGCACAGTTCCTTGAACTTGGGCAAATCCTCCGCCTTGAGCGCCTTGGAGACGCCGCCGGGCAGGCCCAACACCGGGTGTACCACTTTGCCGCCAAAATAGGTGATCAGTTCCCGCAAACGCCGGCGCGTGGAAATAACTTTCTTGCCGGCATCCAGGCCGACTTTGCCAATCACGCCGACGATGTTGCGCAATTCCTTGGGCGCTTCGGGCCCAACAATGAAGTCGGGACCGCCCAGCACGAACACGTGCAGCGCGTGATCTTCCAGGGTGAAGGTATTATAGACCAGCTCGCGGATCTTGCGACCGGCGGAGGTGGGTTCCGTCTTGTACAAATCATCCAGCGCCTTGGTGGCCGCCATGTGATGGGCGGTGGGGCAGACGCCGCAGATGCGGCTGGTGATTTGCGGCATATCCTCCGACGGACGCCCGATGCTGAAGACTTCAAAGCCGCGCAGCTCGGGCACCTGGAAATAGGCGCGCTCGACGTTGCCCTTGTCGTTCAGGAAGATGTCAATCTTGCCGTGACCTTCCAGGCGGGTGATGGGGTCAATGGTGATATTGCGCTTCTTGGCCTGATAAGAGGCATTGGCTTGCGCATTCCCCTGGTTCCAAACTTGTTTTACTTCGTTATTCATGGGCAGAAATCCTTTCCACTATTGGGCTGAACGGGTCATGGGCAGGTTGACTTTGCGGCGCAAGAGACTCTTGGCCAATCCATACCGGTAGAACGTTCCCACCGGATCGGGAATGCCTTCCAACACCTTGTCAATGGCATCGTCTTCCTTGGGACTGATATTGGCGCAGATGGAAGATAGAATCTTGGCGCCTTGATCGTGGACGCGGGACGTGGGACCGAAACAACCGGTGCAGGGCATGTTGCCGGTAGTGCATTGCGCGCCGCAACCACTGCGGGTGGCGGGCCCCATGCAAACCACGCCTTGGGTCAGGAAACATTTCTCGGGATCGAGCAGTTTTTCGTGGGGGCGCTTGAACTCGGTATAAGCAAGATCCACCGGCTTGGTGGCTTTGCGCGAGCATTCATCGCACAGGGCGATGTCCGGCGCGATCACCGAACCTTTGGGCGGCAGCTTGCCTTCGAGCAGCGCCGTGATGGCCATGCGGGTGATGTTCGGCGTCGGCGGGCAACCGGGCACATAATAGTCCACGTCCACGACCTGATCGAGGCTGCGCACCACGTTATGCAATTCCGGCAGATGAACCGTGCGACCCTCCTCGGTAAAGGATAATTGCGGGCGCACCTTCTTGTCGTTCACCGTGGTAGGTGAATCCTCATAGCTGAACTTCAGGAGTTGTTCGCGCGGGAACTGATTGGCCAGCGCCGGAATGCCGCCGGTGTGCGCGCACGAACCATAGGCAATCAGGAATTGACTCTTGCGGCGCAGCAGATGGGCCATTTCCTCCTGCTCGGAGGAACGGATGGCGCCATTGAGCAGCGTGGCGGTGATGGACTTATCGGGCATGGCTTCCACATCCTTGTATTTGAAATCCATGGCCACCGGCCACAGGATGATGTCCACCTTCTCCACGACGCCCAGAATGTCTTCCGCGAGGTCCACGACGGTTTCTTCACAGCCGCCGCAGGACGCGCACCAGTAAAATGCTACCTTGGGTTTTGACATAGGCTCTAAATTTCCATTATTTGGCCAGCACGGCTTCCACCGGCGGCGTTGTTTGGTTGACGTGTGCCTGGAGCTGGTCCATCTCCTTGTCCCATTCGTCAAATTTTTGCGGCATTTGCAACGGCCCCAGCTCGGTCACTTCCTTGACCATTTCGTTGACCACCCGCTTGACCTTTTCGCCTTCGGCGGCGGAGATCCACTCCAAGCGAAACCGTTTTTCCTCGATGCCCATATCCATGAGCATGCGCCGCAGCAGGCGAAACCGCCTGAGCATCTTGTAATTGCCCTCGACGTAATGGCAATCATTGGGATGGCAACCACCGATCAATACGGCGTCCGCGCCTTTGGAAAAGGCGTCCAGGATAAACTGTGGGTCCACCCGGCCCGAACACATCAGGCGGATGACGCGGATGTTCGCCGCGTATTTCATGCGTGATACCCCGGCCAAGTCTGCGGCGGTGTACGTACACCAGTTGCAGAAAAAGGCCACAATGCGCGGTTTCCAATTCTCGTTACTCATAAGCCAGAATTCCTTCAATTTCACTGAACACTTCATCATCCTCGAACAAGTTCTGCACGATCGAGCCCGACGGACAGGAGGCGACACATGTGCCGCAACCCTTGCACAGCGCCTCATTGACCGTTGCCTTCATGGTCGTGCCATCAAACGTGATGGCCGTGTACGGACACAGCGGGATGCATGATTTACAACCGCAACACTCGGTCTCCACAATGAACGCGGTGTTCGGTTCCTGCTCCACGTAACCGGTGTCAATGAGCACCATGGCTTCGGCAGCAGCAGCACCGGCCTGGGCCACGGTATCTGGAATATCCTTCGGCCCCTGACAGCAACCAGCCAGGAAAATGCCATCGGTGAAGGTGTTCACCGGTGCCAATTTCGGATGGCGTTCCAGGAAGAACCCTTCGCTGCCACAGCTCATGTTGAACATGCGGCGGACATCTTGGGCATCCGTTTGTGGCTCCAGCCCGGTGGCCAGCACCACCATATCCACTGGAATACGGCGGACGAACCCGGCCAGCGTATCCTCCACGCGCAGGACCAGCTTACCCTCTTCTTCCGGCGTCATCGCCCAATCGGTGACTTCGCCCACGCGACCGCGAATAAAATGCACGCCCTCGGAAAGCAGCTTATCATAAAACTCCTCGTAGCCTTTGCCCGGGCAGCGCATATCAATGTAGAAGTTGTACACTTCGGCTTCGGTATGCTCCTTGATCAGGTGGGCCAGCTTCATCGAGTACATGCAGCACACGCGCGAACACCAGCGGTTGGTGGTCTTATCGCGTGAGCCGACACAATGAATGATACCCACGGATTTCGGATGCCGTCCATCGCGGCAGATCACCTCGCCGCCGGTCGGGCCGGAGGCATTGACCAAACGTTCAACTTCCAGCGCGGTATAGACGTTCTTATGAATACCGTATCCAAATTGCGGCAACCGTTCGGCATCAAAGGTCTTGAAACCGGTCGCCACGATCATCGTGCCAACCTTGATTTCCTCAAAGGTTTCCTTCTGGGTGAAATCAATGGCCTTCTTATCGCCACAGGCTTCCACGCATGTCTTTTTGCACTTGCCCATCTTCAGGTTCAAACAGGTCTCGGGATCAATAACCACCACTTGCGGCGTAGCCTGCGGGAAAGGAATATAAACCGGCTTGCGCTTGCCGAGCCCCTCGTTGAATTCATCGGTGAACTTGGGTTCCTTGTACACACAGGCGGGAATGCAGTCCTGGCAGCCGATGCACAAATCTTCAATGATGTAACGCGGCTTGCGCTTCACGGTGACCGTGAAATTTCCCACGTAACCATCCACCTTCGTCACCTCGGAATAGGTCATCAAGGTAATGTTGGGATGATTGCCCACCTCGGACATCTTCGGCGTGAGAATGCACGCCGCGCAATCCAGGGTTGGGAAGGTCTTGTCAAACTTGGCCATGTGCCCGCCAATTGTGGGCTCGCGCTCAACCAGAAATACTTTTTTGCCGGCATTGGCCAGCGTCATCGCAGAGTGAATGCCGGCGATCCCGCCGCCAACCACCAGTGCGGCGGGGTTGACGCTGACCCGCTTGGTTTCCAGCGCCTTGTGGAACGCGACGCGGTTGATCGCGGCCTGGGCCAGGGCCTTGGCTTTTTCCGTGGCTTCCTTGCGATCCGTATGCACCCACGAGTTATGCTCGCGGATGTTGACCATGTGGAAGAAGAACGGATTCAACCCACCAGCCTCGGTGGCACCACGGAAGGTGTGCTCATGCAGCAGCGGCGAGCAGGAGGCCACCACCACGCGGTTGAGTTTGTGCTCCTTGATGTCCATCTGAATGAGTTCCTGGCCAGGATCGGAACACATGTATTTATAGTCGCGGGAGAGCACCACGTTGGGCAGCTTCTCTACATACTTGGCCACCTCGGCACAATCCACCATACTGGCGATGTTATGCCCGCAATGACAGACGTAAAAACCTATCCGGATATCCTTTTTCGATTCGCTCATGTGACTGCCTTTCAAATTACAGGGTTATGCGAATTTCAAACGGTAACGGGTTGCCCCGCCGTCCAGTTAAAGGGCACCATGCAATGGCCCAGCCCCACCTCGTCCGCCGACAAACCGAAGGCCAATCCCATCAGTTGCGTGAAATAGACCGTGGGAATCCGCACCGATTCAAATTTCTGTTCGATCTGGTGATGATAGCCGTCCAGGTTGAATTGGCAGAGCGGGCAGACCGTGGCAATGCAGTTGGCGCCGCGTTTGATGGCTTCCTTGAGCAGGATGTAGCTCAGGCGTACGCCAGCTTCCGGCAGAGTGCCGGTGAGACTGCCGCCGCAACACTTGGTCTTGAGCGGGTAATAGACCACCGTGGCACCAAGAGCCTCCAGTAGTTTATCCATGGTGACCGGGTTGCGCTGGTTATCAAAGTCGCAGTAAGGCCGGACAATTTGGCAGCCGTAGTACGGGGCAACTTTAAGCCCTTTGAGCGGCTGCTTGACCAGGCGTTTGATGGCGTCCAACCCCACATCATTGATGAGCACATCAATGGGATGTCGGACCGGCACATTGCCGCTATAGGTCAAGTTCGCGCTCTTCAAGGCCGTCTGAATTTGCGCGTTCGTTTTGGGTGACGCTTTGAGATACTTCTTGGTTTTATTCAGCACCAGATAACAGGCGCTGCACGGGGCCAATAGTTCCTTGTGTCCGGCCTTTTCGGCCAAGGCCAAGTTGCGCGAAGCCATCACGAAAGCATGGGCTTCATCCACCGCCATATAGGCCGTGGCACCGCAACAATTCCAATCGTCCAACTCCTCCAATTCAATCCCCATTTGCTTGAAGACCGGCAACAGGGACTTTTCATAGGCTTTACCCAGCCCTTTCAACGAACAACCGGGAAAATACGAATATTTCATAAGCATCAATGGTTAACGGGTTTGTTTGCACTGGTGGTAGCAGTGGTGGTGGTGGTCTGGTCCAAGGTATCCAGCATACGTTGGATGCCAGCCCGATCCTTGACAGTCTCGGTCTTGAACATTTCGCCGATGCCGTGTTTGGCCATCAGGTCTATCCCCAGACGCCACATCTTGAGCCCTTCCAACGGATTGGTCTTGAGGAAGAGCTTCTGCACCAACTTCATTTCACTGATGCGCCCGTACTCCTTGACCATCTTATAAAACTCCTGCGCCAGAACGGGAATGGCGAATTTCTTGGGATAGACGCCCTCCTTGATCGCCCGTTGCTTGAGTTCGTACATAATGTCCGTGATCCCAATCTCCTGTGGACATTCGACCGTACACGCGTAACAGGAAGCGCAGAGCCAGATGGTATGGCTTTTGAGAACCTCGTTTTTGAAATCCGAACGCGTCAGGTTCATCACCTGGCGCGGCGTATAATCCATGTAGATGCTCAGGGGGCATACCCCGGAGCAGGTGCCGCATTGGATGCAGCGCTCCAGTTCCTCACAACCGGGAACCGACATTACTTCCCGACCAAAACCTTTTACGCGGTCGGCCTCATACTTGATTGTTCTTTGAATTTGGAATGTTTCCATATTTGGCTCCTCATTTGGTGAACTCTAAAAATTGCCATACTGGCCGACGGGCTCTGACCAACCCGAAGACCTGTCAACTGCGGCAAACGACTGGGGGCGCTCATTGCCACACCAATCCGGCCCGCAGGGCAGCCATCGTTCCTGACGCGGGAAAACCACGTATCGCAACGTTGCAACGCCGCCCTGACCAGGCGGTCTGCAAAACTCCACGTTACGTTCTCGGTGTTCACGAACTCAAGTTTCCACCTACTATCCGCCAGCGGCTTGCCATTTCTTGGCAAGGACTGTTCACTTTTTGTATAATTCGGGTAAAAAATGATAAGGCATCCTATTTTTTAAGAATATCATTAAGCGTCACTAATGGTTTGTATTAAGCTTAACAAAGGCAGGGCTGGATCAAGCCCAACCGCAAAGTAGGTGACGAGCAACGAGTCTCAAATATGGTAGCGCGGTAAATTTGGGAGTGCGGTGGCAACCTCTTGGGGAGAGAGGGGCGGATGACGACACCGCTTTGGATTTGTTCCGTCCAGTTGCGTGAGCGCGGGTGTACTTGGGGAGACATAAATAGGCCGGTACGGAGGATTTTGACGGTGGGGAAATTCCCGGAGTTCCATACCCTCTCCCCACGAACCCTCGCTTCCGGGTTCATGGGTTCAAATAGCGAAATTCGTTGGTTCGGGGAAGTCTCACCTCTTTCCTCTTGCTGATGGATCGCTGACGCGGCGGCTGAACTATTCGCTCACATAGAATTCCCGCTTGGAGTTAATTCTGAGCTGACGATAACCGTGAAATATGAACAAAATGGGAATTAAAAATGACGAAAGCAAAGTGCCGAGCGCAAACCAGAGATAAAACCGACCCTTTTTCCCCGGCACGAACAGATTCGCAACAAGAGCCCCAGCAAACAGCACAACCCAAACCACATCAATCCCTAATCCGGAAACAAAATCGAAATCATGAGCAAGATGGCCGCATATACAATAATGCCCAACGGCGTGGTAGATTAAGAACGGCAGCCCAAGCAGAAACAGTATCCGGCTGAGCTTCAAACTCGTTGGCATGCCATTTTCTTCAGCCATAATCGCACCGGGCGATTATTGAAACGCCTCGGGGACACTGGGCAGGCGCGGCGGTTCTTCGTTCTCCGCCGGAGGCGGTTCGGCGGCCTTCACCAAGGCCAGGGCTGCGTCGCAATCCTCGTCATTCACCCACAGCTCCGGCCAGGCCCAGGCGACGGAGGGGAACCCGGGCATGGGCCAGCCCACCCCGACGTTCGAGGAGCCCTGCTCATTCTTGAACATGGAAGGAATGCCATTGGATTCCAACATGCCTTTGATCATGTCGCAAGGCACGACACTGGGAGCAGTATAGATCATTTTCATAGATCTTCGAATTTACGGATGCTTCTTTAGGAAAACCTTAAGATTTCCCTCTGGCCCGCGCTCCGGATAATGCCGGGCTGGGTGCATCTCTTCCCCTGGATGTTCGCGACTAAATCTACGGGACTTGGTGTAGTGTGGCGGATAATAGGTCACTGACACAGTGTCATAGCCTTCTGCGAAGGCGGAAATAATGACACAATAATCATCATAGATACAGGTCCCCAAAGGCCCGATTCCCCAAGGCTTGATATAGGCGGTTTTTGTTATCATCGTGACTTTGAAAGTGCCATTTTCCAGACGGGAGACGGTAATTTCATTCGGGTGATGATATTCCACAATCTTGTTTTCCATCCTGACGGGAAAATCGAGAATCCAGTTTGTATTACGATAATAGCGGATCGAAATCTGCGCATTGGTAAGCACCTCATGGGTGGCATCGTCAATAACCTGAACACTTTGATAATCGGGAAGGGTGCGCCAAACCGGAATAGGAATTAACGCGCAACCTCCCGTGAATAGGAGAAGAATCAACGCCGGGATTACCGCTTGGATATTCTTCCGCATTGAACTTATCGTTCAGGTTTCGCTGATTCAATATCCGCCCTTGCCCAACGCCGGTTTTGCCGGGGCAGCCGAGGATCCGGCGGCTTCGGCGTTCGCGCGCTGTTTGTAATCTTCGAGCATCGCGGCGGTGGCGGTCGCGCCGCAGCGGGTGCCGCCGAGGTCGCGCACGAGGATCAGGCCATCCAGGTCGCGCACGCCGCCGGCGGCTTTCACCTGCACTTTGGCTGAGCAGTTGGCGCGCATCAGCTTCAAATCGTGCTCGGTGGCCCCCTGGTAGCTGTATTTGCCGTCCGCGCCTTTGACGAAGCCGTAGCCCGTGGAGGTCTTCACCCAATCGGCCCCGGCGCGCTCGCTGATCTGGCAGAGTTTGATTTTAAAGGCGTCGCTGCCCAGGCCCGCGCCGCCGTTGGCCAGGTAATCGTTTTCAAAGATGACTTTCACGCGCGCGCCGTGTTGGTGCGCCTCCTCGCAGACGGCGCGGATGTCGCGCTCGACGTATTCCCAATCGCCGCTCAGGGCCTTGCCGAGGTTGACGACCATGTCAATCTCCACCGCGCCGTCCTGACAGGCGAGCTGGGTTTCGTAGCGTTTGGATTCGGTGGCGCTGTTGCCGTGCGGAAAGCCGATGACGCAGCCGACGTACACGCCGCTGCCCTGGAGCAGTTCGACGGCGCGCTTGACGGCGTACGGTTTGATGCAGACGGAAGCGACGCCGTACTTCGCCGCCAGCCGGCAGCCGCACTCCAGGTCCGCATCCGTCATCGTGGGGTGCAGCAGCGAGTGGTCAATCATCTTGGCGAGCTGTTCGTAGGTGTATTTCATAATTTTATGGGTTATTCAAAGTACGGTTGCAGGACGTTCCGCGCCACGGTGAGCGCGCGCTGGCGGCCCGCGAGGGTTTTGCCAAACGTGTCGTCCTCGACTTCGATGCAGAGCGGGCCGTCGTAGCCGATCTCGTAAAGCGCGGCCAGAAAGCGGGCCCAATCAATTTCCCCGAAGCCGGGGATGCGCGGCGTATGCCAGTCCTTCGGGAAGGCGAAGATGCCGACTTCGTTGAGCTTTTCCGGATGCACCTGCATGTCTTTGGCGTGAAGATGGAAGAGTTTGCCCTTGAATTCGCGCAGCGGGCTAAGGGGATCCATCCGCTGGAGCACAAAATGCGAGGGATCGTAGTTCAACCCGAAATGCTTGGAGGGAATGTCGTTGAACATGCGCCGCCAGATGACGGGCGAGGTGGCGAGGTTTTTGCCGCCCGGCCATTCGTCGCGGGAGAAGGACATCGGGCAATTTTCGATGCCGACTTTGATGCCGTGATCTTCGGCGAAGGCGATGATGGGCTTCCAGGTTTTCAGGAAGCGCGGCCAGTTCTCATCCACGGTCTTCGTCCAATCGCGGCCCACAAAGGTGTTCGCGTTTTGCAGCCCGAGCTTTTCCGCGGCGAGGATGACTTTTTTGAAATGCTCGACGGCGACTTTGGAGGCCACCGGGTCCGGGTCCAACGGGTTCGGATAATAGCCGAGCGCGCTCAAGCTGATCTGATACTTGGCGCATAGCGCGTTGACATCGTCGGCCTGCGCCGGCGTGAACCCGGCGACGTCTAGGTGCGTGACGCCGGCGAACTTGCGCTCCGCCTTGCCTGCGGGCCAGCAGGCCACTTCCAGGCAGGCGAATTGGTTTTGCGCGGCAAATTCGAGCACTTGTTGGAGGTTTTGATCGGCCAGGATGGCGGTAAAGAATCCGAGTTTCATGGTTTTTAGTAGTTTGATTTTTTAGGTTTAATTAAATCCACCGTTTCACACTTTCACCCAGGTTTTCGCCTGGTTGCTCTTCAGGATGGCTTCGCACACGGCGACTTCCTGATGGCCGTCCGCCGCCGACGCGAACAGGCCCGCCCTGCCCTGCCCCGCTGCGATGGCGGCATAGACCGAGCGGAAGAGCATCTTGAAGGTGTCCGGGAAGCCTTCGACGTGGCCGGGCGGATAATCCATGTAGCCCGCCGCGCCGCTGCCGAACGCCGGGGTGGCGCGCACCGCGACTTCGTTCGCGGCATCGCGATTGCCGAAGTGCAGCATCTCCGGTTCCTCGGAGCACCACCACGCGGATTTCTTCGCGCCGTAAATCTCCAGGCGGATGCAGTTCTTGCGGCCCGCCGCCACTTGCGAGACGCCCAGGTTGCCGCGCGCGCCGTTGCCGAACTGGAGTAGCACGCTGGCGAAGTCCTCGGTCTTCACGGGATACGTGGCATAACGCATCGCGGCATCCGCCTTGGCAAACGTCTGCACTTCGCCCAGCGGACGCTTGCGGGTCTTGTGCCACGTGCCGAGATCGGCCAGCACCGCTTTAATTTTGGCGCCGAGGATGAACGAAACGGTGTCCATCCAGTGCGTGCCGATGTCCGCCACCGCGCGCAGCTTCCCGCCCTCCTGCGGCAGCAGCCGCCAATTGTAATCCGTGTCCTTGAAGAGCCAATCCTGCATATAAGAGCCGTTGACGTGAATGATCTCGCCCAGCTCGCCTTGCGCGACCAGTTGCCGCAGTTGCAGCACCGCGGGATAAAAGCGCACGTTGTAATTCACGGCGAACACGGTGCCGCTACGCTGCGCGAGCGCCGTGATGCGGGCCGTCTCACGCGTATTCATCGCGAGCGGCTTCTCGCAGATGACGTGCTTCCCCGCCGCGATGGCCGCGAGCGCCATCTCGCAATGGAACCGATTCGGCGCGGTGATATGCACCACATCCACGTCCGGCGAGCGCAGCAGCTCGTGATAATCGCCAAACGCCTGCGGGATGCCATGCCGCGCCGCGGCGGCTTGTACCAAGGTGGGAAGATCACTGAGGGCGACGACTTGCACCCCAAGCCGGCGGAGCGCCTCGATATGCACGGGACCAATGAAGCCCGTACCGATAATTCCCGCGCGCAACTGGTTCGTCTGTTTTACAGTGCTCATAATGAGGTTGATTCAATGCCAGACCGTGGCCTTTTGCAAGGAAACCCTGCAAAAAAGCAACCATCGGCGGGGAAGCGTCCAGCCACGAAACCGGTCGGTTGCGCAAGGGGTGACGCAAGGAGACGAATCGCGTAAACGCTTGCTGGAGGGATGCCATTATTCTCCAGAAAATATTTTTGCCAGATGCCGGTCCCCAGGCGTAGAGTACCGGGATGAAACGCCTTTCTGCCCTGACGTGGATCCTTTGTGGATTGCTGTGGGTTACGCTCTCCGCATACGCCGCCAGCCCCGCCAACCTCGTGGCCAATCCCTCGTTTGAACAGGAGTTGAACGGCGCGCCCGCCGCCTGGGCCGCCGCCGGTTCGCCGGATGTCCGCCAGCAGTTACGCACGGAGGCCGGCCGGGATGGCGGGCGCTGCACGCGGCTGGAGTGTTCGGTGATGGGGCAGGACAGCCCTTCGGCGCACGCGATGGTTTGCCAGGTGGGCCAGGTGGGCGTCCGCCAGGGGCAATGGTACCGGCTGACGTTCTGGGCGCGGGGGGAGCGGATCCGGAACGGCACGGTGTCGGTGGCGCTGACCTGCACGAGCCCGTGGCAAAATGTCGGGCTGGATGAATCGTTGCAGGTGACGCCGGAATGGGAGCGGTTCGAGTTCGCGTTCCGGGCCAAGGAGAGTTTGCCGGCCAAAACCAGCCGCCTGCAATTTTGGTTCAAGTCCACGGGGACGCTCTGGCTGGATGACGTGGAACTGGTGGAGACGGCGGAGGTCCGCCCGCAGCGGTTCCCGCAAATTGCCACCGACCACGTCAAGAACTTCGTGCCGAACGCGAGTTTCGAGTGCGGCACGGCCAACTGGGGGAGCTGGCATCGCGAACCCGGCGGTTGGGGCAATCACTTGTATCGGCTCGAAGGGGAAATCGACACCACCGGCGGCGCGCATGGCAAACAATGCCTGAAGATCGCGCTCTCCCCGGAACGCGCGCCGGTGTATTACTTTGATTATTTCGAGACGTCGCGCCGACCCGTGCGGCAGGCGCTGGCGGCCAACCAGGGTTGGTTCAAGGTGCAGCCGGGGGAAAAGCTGACGCTCTCCGCCTTCCTGCGGGCGGACGCGGAACGGGTGGCCGCCCAGTTGGCGGTAATCGCCAGTGATGGCCGCGTGCTGACGCGCGAGGTGCGCGCGGAGACGCAGTGGCGCCGCTTTGAATACACGTTCACGCCCACGCAGCCGTTCTGCTTTATCGCCGTTGGGCTGGACCTCGACGCCTCGCAGCGGGACGCCGCCACGCTGTGGGTGGACGCCGTGCAGTTGGAGCGCGGGGAACACGCCACGGAGTTCACCCCGCGCGAACCGGTGGAGTCGTTCATCACCACGGAGGCGCCGGGGAACATCTTCAGTGCGCCGGCCGCGCCCGCGCTGCAGTTCACGCTGCGCGCCTTTAACAACGCCGCCAGCGCCCAGACGGTCGCCGGCAACTTCACGGCGACGGATTTCTTTGATCAACCCGTGGCCAATCAGCCGTTGACGCTCGCGGTCCCCGCGCAGTCCGGCGCGCAACGGGCCGTGCCGCCCATCGCCGCGGAGCGTTTGGGGTTCTTCCGCGCGACCTGGCTGGCGGGGAACAGCTCCAACCGCGTGCGCGCCGCGCGCATCCAGCCGGTCGCCAGGCAGGAGACGCCGGTGGGAATGAACCACGCGTACCCGTGGCAATTCCTGGTGCAACGATCACACCTGGCGGGCATCAATACCTGGCGGGATTGGTCGGCCAAATGGCACGTGGTGGAGCCGGTCAAGGGCCAGTTCGATTTCCGCGCGCCGGATGAGCAGGTGCAACGCGTGCTGGACGTGCAGGGCAACGTGGTGCTGCTGCTCCCCTTCCCCTCTTCCCGCTGGGCCTCGACGTACCAGGCGGACCAGGACCGTGAGCCGCCCAAGGATGCCTACACGCGGCTGCGCTTGCCGCTGGCGTTCGCCCCGCGCGACCTGAATGACTTCAGCAACTACGTCGCCACCACCACCCGGCATTACCAGGGGCGCGTGAAAGCCATCCACATCCTCAACGAACCGCTCTTCACCAGCTACTCGCTCCCGGCCACCAAGGGATACAAGATCGAGGATTACGTGCGCCACTTGGAGGTGGCGTATCGCGCCGTGAAGGCCGTCAGCCCCGCGTGCCAGGTCGTGGGCGGCATTGGCCTTGGGCCGTCCGCCGATTGGAACCGGCAATTCGTCACCCATGGCGGCCTGCGCTGGGTGGACATCTTCGACATGCACCTCTACACCCCGCCCGCCCCGGCGGAGTCGCACGATGAAGAATTCGCCGCCTTCGAGCAACTAATGAGGGCCAACGGCGGGCCCCGGCCCGTCTGGATGACGGAGATGGGTTGCTACGCCGACGACGATCCGCCCGCCGTGCCGCAGACCGTGGGGGATTCCGCGATGAACCGTTGCAAGTGGAAGACGGAACGCGCGGCGGCGGAATACCTGGTCAAGTTCACGGCGGTCACCTTCGCCCACGGCATGCGCAAGATCTTCCTGCACGCGGGCACCTGCGGCGAGATCAACGGCCCCGATGCGGGCGGGGTTTTCTTTGAGTACGGCGGCGCGCCGCGCAAGATGTACCCGGCCATGGCGCCGCTCTCGCAGTTGCTCGGCACGCCGGACGCCTTCGTCGAAAAGCTCACCACGGGTGGCTGCTGGTGCTACGTCTTCCAGCGGCAAGCCTCGGGCGTGGCCATCGCCTGGTGCGAGCAGGGCAAGGAGAAGTTGATTCAGCTACCGGCGGGAATCACCGCTTATGACATCATGGGCAACGCGCACCCAACCGGCACCCCGCTACGGCTGGACACCGCGCCCATCTACCTCCTGGGTCGCACGGAAGCGATTCAGGCGTTGATGCGGTGAGGTGCTGTTATTTGTAGCCGTCGAGGTAAGGAGACGGACCCAGAAATTTTCGGAATTCGGATTTCGGAATTGTCCGTCTCCTTACCTCGACGGCTACGCGGGGAGGGGATTACTGCGGTTTGCGCAAGCGGAAAAACTGATTGGTTGGGAGGATGGGGAGCGTAATTACGAGCCAGTTGCCGTTGGTGGTCAGCGAGAGGTTGGTCACAGTGGACCAGGCGTTGGACTGCAATCGGGGGGCGCTTTCCAGGACAAAACCATCAGCGAATACCGGCCAGGAAAATCCCCATTCGGTGGGGCCGCGAAACAGATTGGTCAGCACGCCTGGGAATTCGTTATCCAACACCAAAAACGAAGCCACAGCGGTGCCAAACCCTGTTGCGGAGGCGGCGATGCTGGCGGGTTGCGGGCCGTCCAGAATCGTGTCATCCACCACGGTAAAGGTAAACCAGGCGTTGGTCTGGCCGGCGGATAGTAACACGTTGGTGGCAACTTGAATCTGGTTGGTATCTCCCGAGGTGATGGAAATGAAAACATTGGTGGTCAGCGGGCCGGAGATACCCACCCGGCCACCGTTGGTGAGCACGCCGTCGTTTTCCCGGATTTGCGTCGGCAGAGTAAGCGCGAGGTTGGTGGATTCATTGTCCTCAACCGTTACCAGAGTGCGGCCCATCGCAAGGCCGGGCACCAGCGCTTCCAAGCGCACGGTGAGGGGGCCATCCAGATCCGCATTGTCAACCACCTCAATGCTGAACGTGGCGTTGGTCGTTCCCGCCTCGATGACAACGTTGCTTGGGGCAAGCAGTTTGGAAGGAGTGCTTGAATAAAAGGAGACGGTCACGTTGCTGGACACCGGTTGCGGCAGAGTCACGGAGGCCTGGTTGGTCAAGATGCCATCGCCCTCGCGCAAATTGGGGGGCAGACTCAGGGTCAACAATGCACTGGGCAGGATTTCAACCGCATTGAGATCACCGTTCACAAAACCAAGGGGAACGCCGGTGCCACGGGTTAACCCAACCAGCGCATTCCTGCCCGCCATGCTTAGCCAGGTCATGCGGATGCGGCCATCGTAGAACAGTTCGATCTGGAAACTGTTTTTGTTGGTGCGGTTGTGTTCCGGCACTTCCAGCCAGGTGGCGGCAAAGCGGTCCTCCAATTGCAGGTATGACACCGAACCGCCTTGGGAGGGGTCCAAGTCCGCATAGAAAGCGGCGGCGCGCGGCGAACCAAAATATTCCTCCAAGGATGATGAAAACACATTGGTGTTCCCGTTTGGTTGCAGGGTGATATGCCCGTCACTGCATAGGTACAATTGGGGGGTTCGGCAAAGATATACCGCGACCGACGCATCGTTGGTCAGCGTGATCGGGTAATAGGTGTCATTGGCCAGGGGCGCTACCGTGCCGCCGGAGGGATCGGTGGGAAAAGCCGTGGCCGGAGCGCGATAAACCTGATAGCCCAAACCGGAAAGGTCAGGAGTAAAGAGCAGGGTCAGGTTGCCGAGGTCAAAAGCCTCGTTGGCAAATTGCTCAGTCAATACGGCCGGCTGGCCAAGCTCGAAGATCACGTTGCGCGATTGGATAACACCGGTGCTGACGTTGGAAAAAGTAATGGAGTTGGTGCATTTGCCCTCTGCCAGTACCAACGTATAGGCCGAGGGGATGACGGTAACTAGGGTGGCTGGATCGCCGGGTGATAGGGTACCCGATGTATATGAGGGTTGCAGCAAGTTCCCCCATTGCGCCACCCAGGAAAGGTTGGTGACGCCATCGTTGATCAGTTGGTAATGGCTGGAGAGAATTTTGAATGGGCCTCCCGCTGGCCCTGTTACCAGCATATCCGTTGAAGGCGATATCCGCAGATCGTCACCCATGGTGAAATCCTCGCGCACGCCACCTGCCGTCAGCGCGGCCGGGGATTGCGCGTGCAGGCCCATGCCACGCCGTGCGAACGCGCGCCAGAGTTCTGTGCGATTGGTTCCACCGGTAAGCACGCGTTCCGCTTGGATGATGGCGTCGCGGGCCTGGAGAAAATTCGGCGAGGGAGGCGCGAGCCGCAGCCCGTCCGTAACGAGTTGCAGGGCCAGGTGATTGCCGTTGGTAAAGCCGTATTTTTGAATGAGATTGGCGCGTAAATCCCACAGGGTGGCACACCAGATTTCGCCAACATTATGAATGTCATCCGCCTGACTGGTCAGCGTGTCATTGCGGGGAATTCCCGAATGATTGGATGCCTGGCGCGGGTCCATATCCTTGAACGTCAATGGATTCACATTGAGATTGGTCGAGTACGGATAACGCCGCTGGCCAAAATAATAATTATTGGTCATGCCATACAGGTTCATGCCGGTATAAGCCGCTACTGGAAAATTGCCATCCAGACTTTCTTCCGCCCGGCTTAGCAGTGCGAGGGCGTAAAAATCCGACCAGCCTTCGCCCAACCCCTGTGCCTGAATACCCTCCAAGCCCAAACCGCCACCCACCAGCCGGGTGCTTAGGCCATGGCAATACTCGTGAATGATGGTATCGGCATCCAGGCTGCTGTCACGATAGGGATTGGAGGCGGTGAACAAGTTCAAGGTCAGGCGGGGCGGCAGGCCATCGGGTGGGGTGCTGAAACTGGTCACATTCTGATGGTGCGCCAAATCGTTGGCGCCATCCTGGGCGTCAGCCATCACCGGATCGCCTGCCAGGCCGCCACGGTCAAAGTTTTGCCGCTGAAAGTTGCCGGTGGCCTCTGTGAAACCCAGTTCATAAAGCTGGTCATGCGTCCAATTGCACCAGTAGAACATATTGACGGTGGCGGCCTCGGCGTAATTGGTGGGATGGTCGGAGAGCGAGAGGGGGAAATCAAAGAGCAGATTGGTATTCAAGACGCATAGCGTGTTGGTATCATTGCTGTCATCCCAGTCCGTGCGCGCCTCCACGTTATTTCCCTTGGTCTCGTAAATGCCGTCGGGAATCCATCCCTCCGGCGAGGCATTCGTGCTGAGCGCGACCAAGGTGACGAGGGAACGGGCCACTTCATCAGGCTGGGTATTGGTCGGCATGTTCCATCCCGGCATCATGGGGGTGGGGCTGCGGCCGGTGTAAACGCGGTACGTCGCCGGGGTCAGGTGACTCGTCAGATTTTGGCGTTTCAGGTTTTCGCCGGTTTCAGCATCCACCCAGCACCGGAACATTTCCCGGCTGGCTTTGCTGGTGAAAATGACTTCCCAGCATAAACGCATCGTGGTCGCCGTGCGGGGCAGCCAGACCAGGCGAACTTGCGCCGCGTCCAAAAGGAATGGAGCGCGCAGCATTTGCTGGCGGGAAACCCCGGCGGTGTCAGTTGCGGGAACAATGGTACACTCCTCCGCCAGTTCATCGCCCGCGTTTTTTGCCGCCAGCAACAATGCGTGGACGGCGGAAATCAGCCCAGGCTGGTCCGGTTCGGGCAGTTGCTTGGGGGCGGATTGCGCCAACGCCGGGAGGAGGGTATCGGAAAGATTGACCAGTTCGCTGGCGTACGTTTCATGCGCCAACAAACGAGCACCGAACACCTGAAGCCCCAATATTTCCTGCTGATAAATCAAGGTATGCAGGCCATTACGCGCCGTGCGGTATTCAGTGTGTAACGCGGTCCCCGCCAAGGCTTCCGCCCCGTGCCCCAAGGCATCCCGGTGTTGTTCCAAGTAATCGGTCAGGTGTTTGGGGATGACATGGCTTGTCTGGGACGGTGCGTCCGGATTTTGGGCGGGCCGGAGGGGATCCGTCAAGAACCCGGTTTGCGACTGAATAAAGCTGGCGGTTCCCAATTGTGGATCGCGGTCAATCAACAATCCTACCGAATATGCCTCGCGAGAATTGGGCTGGCCATTTGCTAACGAAGGGTTGGCAGACAATGAGTTATGAGCAGAGGGAGAACTCTCAGGGAACGTCGCGTTGGCAGAAAATAATAACAGGCACACCCAAGTAATGAGTGTGCTCATAGGTACTTTTTGTTCCAAACGGCACATTACAAATGACTTATTAGTGAACAATAAGCCATTATTGACAAGGGTGCAACAGGCGAATGAAACCGTTCAAATGCTTGCGGAATATCCCGACCACAGGATGCCTGGCTTCGTGGAACATCGGTTGGGCGAGATGAAAAATGACATTCCACCGTACCCGGCGCTCCAGCGGTTGCCGAGGATTGCGATTCCAGTGGGAATCGCAATCCTCGGCAACGTCCAGCGTCACTGTTTGCGCAGCGCCAGCGGAAACAGTTCGGAAATTTGATGCGCAAAGTGGACCTTCATGCGCTGACGTACCTCCAAGGGGACTTCGGACCAGTCGGAACGGTTTTCCGCCGGCAAAATAACGCACTTCACCCCCGAGCGCGCCGCCGCCATGACCTTTTCCTTGATGCCGCCCACGCGCAAGACGCGCCCCCGCAGGCTGATTTCACCCGTCAGGGCGACATCGGAGCGGACGCATCGTTTCGACAACAATGAAGCGAGCGCGACCACAATGGTAGCACCGGCGCTAGGCCCATCCTTGGGTGTGGCACCGGCGGGGACGTGGATGTGAATATCGGTTTTATCGTAGTCCGTAAATTCGATATTTAATTTTTTGCTCTGACTGCGCAGGAAACTATGCGCGGTCTGCGCGCTTTCCTTCATCACTTCGCCCAAGGAACCGGTGAGAATCAATCTACCCGTACCGGGCATGCGGGTGGCTTCAATGAAGAGAATTTCACCACCCACCGGCGTCCAGGCCAACCCCATGGCAATGCCGGCGGAGGTGATTTTTTCGGCAATTTCAGGCTGGAATTTGGGCTGTCCCAACATTTCCACCAGGTCTTTGGTGAACAGGGAAACAGGCGCAGGGGTTGACTGGTCCGCAAGGCGCCGTGCTGCCTTGCGCAACAGCGCGGCAATTTCCCGCTCCAACTGGCGCACGCCCGCTTCACGCGTGTACCCACGAATCACCTGGCGGAGGGTAGCCCGGGGAATTTTAACCTGCCGGGCCAGCAAACCGTGCTCTTCAAACTGGCGCGGCAACAAATGACGACACGCGATTTCGAGCTTTTCGGTGGCGGTATAGCTGGGCAGTTCAATCACCTCGAGTCGGTCCCGCAACGCGACATGGACGGGGTCCAGCCAGTTGGCGGTAGTGAGAAACAAGACTTGGGAAAGATCAAACGGCAAATCGAGATAGTTATCCGTGAATGTGTTATTTTGGGCAGGATCAAGGACTTCCAGGAGGGCAGCCGCGGGGTCACCGCGAAAATCAGCCCCCACCTTGTCCAGTTCATCCAACAAAATCACCGGATTGCGCGTACCGACCCGCCGCAGACTCTGAATGATCCGGCCCGGCATGGCACCGACATAGGTCCGGCGATGGCCGCGAATTTCCGCTTCATCCCGCATGCCTCCCAGGGAAATACGAATAAATTTTCGCCCCAAGGCCTCGGCCAAACTTTTGCCGAGCGAAGTTTTTCCCACGCCGGGCGGCCCCACCAAGCAAAGGATGGGCCCTTTGATGCCGCGTCGCAAGCGCAACACGGCAAGGTATTCCAGCAGGCGTTCCTTGACCTTGTGCAACCCGTAATGCTGCTGGTCCAGCAACTGTTCCGCCTGGTGAAGATCAAACTTGTCCTCGGTGGTCTGGTTCCATGGCAAATCCAGAACCCAATCCAGATAATTGCGGGACACCGTGTACTCGGCCACCGCTGGCGGCATCTGCTGTAACCGTTCGAGTTCCTTGAGGGCGGCTTTATGAACGTCTTCCGGCAGTTTGCTTTTTTCAATGCGTTCCCGCAATTGGGTGATTTCCACCGCATTCGGGTCGGCCTCGCCCAATTCACGCTGAATGGCGCGCATTTGTTCCCGCAGGAAAAAATCCCGCTGGGACTTCGACATGGAGTTGGCAACCTCGTTTTGAATTTTGGTGCCGACCGCCAGGACTTCGAGTTCCCGTTGCAAGAAGGGCAACAGGTGGTTCAACCGGTCTTTGACATTGGCGGTTTCCAGGAGGTTCTGGCGTTCAGCAAGACTCAGGTTCAAATTAGGCGCAATCAGGTCCGAGAGATTTCCCGGATCGCTGGCATTGAGCGCAGCCACCTTGACCTGCTCACCCAAGGCGGGCGATTGCTTCAAGATGTCCTGAAACTTACCCTGCGCATTGCGGGCAATGGCTTCCAATTCCACCGACTCCTCGACCACCTCCTTGATGGTTTCCACCTCGGCACGCAAATAAGGCTCCAATCCCGGGTAGGCGACCAAGCGAACCCGGCGCACCCCCTCGACCAACACCCGCACGGTATTGTCGGGAAATTTGAGCATCTTCAACACCCGACCCACACAGCCAACCCCATGCAATTCAGCGGGCGTGGGGTTTTCGGCCTCGGGTTTGCGTTGAAACACCAGCGCGAGCAGCCGGTTTCCGCCCACCACGTCATCAATGAGTTTGACGCTGGGGCCAAATTCAACGAGCAACGGCGCAACCATGCCGGGGAAGAACACAATATCGGAAAGTCCCAAGACTGGCAGAATATCAGGACCGGTTTTGACAGGTGGTTTGCCGCCGCCATCCTGGCCCAGCCGGGTGACGCCATGGATTCTGATGAATTCGGTATCGCTCATGCCCAACCCCTTTCTCCCTGGTTATTGCTCCGCATCAGGTGAAGAAATTTCAATATTCAGGCAGCCAGCCGGACCGGCCGACGGAACATCAATGCGCAAGAAACCATTCTGATATGCCGCCGTGGCGCGGTGCAAATCATAGCCGGGCGGCATTTCGATGACGCTTTCAAATTGGCCGTAATTAATCTCCATAACCAGAAAATTACATTTCCCCGAGCGACAGCCGTCCGGACGATGACCGGCAATCCGCAGCCGATTGTTCTCCACCGTAAGCTCAAGGTCCTCGCGCCGCATGCCAGCCAGTTCCACTTTGACCACCAGTCCATTATCGGTGACGTACACATCCGTGTTGGGCACCCAGTGCGTTTCATCCGTCTCGCGTTTGGCAGCCCGTTGCGAACCTTTCGCAAAATGCAGGGTTGAACTGACTTTATACATGTTATCTTCGCCTTATTTTATAAATTGCCGATCACGGGTTCACCGCTTGGAATTATTTTGACCTGACAATCACCTGAACCGGCTCCCCTTTGCGTGATTGAAAAACCATACTTTCCCGCGAGGGGGCGCGACCGCCAGCGGCCATGCCGCATGATAAACCGCAACCACATGCCTTGCGGCCGCGCCACCAGCGCCACCCCAAGCATGTTGCCGCCACGCCCACCAGCAACAACGCAACTGTTTCCTGCCAATCCACGCCACTACCATACGCCATGCCGTGGAAAAATGCAACCGGCGACCGCAAAAATGACCCAGGGCTGCATCAAGCGCGTTGGTGCATTACGAAAAATACGAGGTGGGCAGGGTCGGTGGTTCCATACCCCTCCCCACGAACCCTCACTTCCAGGTTCATGGGTTCAAAGAGCGAAATTC
>JBAXGN010000137.1 GCA_037139415.1 Verrucomicrobiota bacterium
GGTTGGATACTTGAACATGAAATCGCACCCAGGATCGGCGCAGCGGTACCACGAAGTGTATTGCCGGTCGGTGCCTTGATAGCCATGGTTTGAAACCACAAGCACCTCACACGGTACGAAGCCGCGGTTTCCCAGCTCGCAGCACCCGCAGTGAATATCCGCGCCCGTTCTCAAAGGGCTCCACCATTGCGCTGACTTCAAGCACCGGGTAGCGCACCGTGGCCAAGCCGTAGCTGCGGTAGGTCGAGGCGAACAGTTCCGTCTCGACGATGCCGGTCCGGTCCGCCAGGGTGAGGAACTTCATCGTCTCACCGGTGACCTGATGGTGGCTGCGCTGCTCAATGATAAGGCCGCAGGTGACCACCTGTTGCCCAATGTTCTCGCTCAACCGGTTTACCGGGCAGTAGGTGTCCCACGCGATGTCTGGATACAGTTCCAGCGGATGACCACTGGCGGTAAAGCCGAGCAATTCCGTTTCCCATTCGAGCCGCTGCTGGCGCGTCGGTTCCTGCAATGGCACGGCGGGCACCCGGTCAGTCACGGGTGCTGGCAGCAACCAGCCCTGGCCGGAATCTGCCGTGCCACCGAAGGCGTGGTAAAGCTGCTGTGCTTCCCAGAACTGCGCAGTTCGTGATTTGCCGAATTCATCGAACGCCCCCACGCGCAATAACGATTCCATCTCTTCCCGGCCCGGCACGACACGCCGGTAAAAGTCGGCCAGCGAACTGAACACGTTCTGTTGTCGTTCCTGGATCATGCGCTCCTGCGTTCGCTGCGAAAGACCTTTCACGCGGGTTAGAGGCACGCGAATGGATTGGTCTTCGACTTCAAATTGCGGGCCAGGCTGGTTCGCGGAAGGCGGCTGGAACCGGATGCCGATCCGGTAACATTCCAACACGTACACGAGCGGGTGGTAAAAGCCCTTGCCGTTCGTCAAGACCGATGCCATGAACTCCGCCGGGTAATATCGCTTCAACCAGGCGCTCTGATAAGCCTCGACGCCGTAGGCGGTGCTGTGCGCCTTGCAGAAGGCGTAGCCCGCAAAGCCACGCACCAAGTCCCAAACCTCGGCAATCTTCGCCTCGGCATGTCCCCGCTTGCGGGCGGCAACCATGAACTCCTGCTGGATTTCCTCGATGACCGCCACCTTTTCCTTGCCGAGGGCGCGGCGTAGCACGTCTGCGCGTCCCGGCGGCAGCCCGGCAAACGCCTCGCAGATTTGCAGGATGTGCTCCTCGTAGATGACCAACCCGAAGGTGCTCTTAAGGCAGGGTTCCAGCGAGGAATGTGGGTACGTGACCGGTTCCAACTCCTGGTAGCGCCGGGCAAATGCCTGTTTCTTGCCTTCGTTGGCCGCGCCGGGGCGGATGACGCTGACAATGGCGATCAGCCCGTCAATGTCATGCACATGGCATTGGCGGCACAAGCCCACCATCGCCGGAGATTCGATATGATGCACCGCACGGGAACCGCCGCTGGCCAGCATCTCCCATACCTGCGGGTCCTGCCACGGTTCCAACTCGCTGAGGTTCACCGCGATGCCGCGCCGTCTGATCCAGGCCATGGCGTCGCGCATGACCGCCAGCCCGCCTTGGGCAAGGATATCCATCTTCACCAGGCCAAGGGTCTCGACTGCATCCATGTCATAGTGCGTGGTGGGGTAGCCCTTGTTCGACGTGAATGTCGGTGTGAGCGCGTGCATGGGTTGACGCGACAGCACCAGCCCGCAGGGGTGCATCTTCGGGTAGCGCGGGAACCCGTCCAAGAACGCGGCCATCTCCAGTGCTGTACGGTACGGCTCCTCATGGATAGGCAGTTCGCGGCACTCCTGCTTGTCCTGCAACGCCTCGGTGATGGCGCTGGCGCTTGCCCACGGAAAATGCTCGGTAAAGCGCCGGATTTGGAACTCGGAAACGCCCAGCACCTTGCCCACCTCCGCCACGGCACTCCGGGCTTGGAAGGTCGAGAAGCCACCCACAATCGCCGTATGTTCTGCCGTGTACCTCTCAAAAATCAGGTCCACCACGTCGTCCTTGCGGTCGTGCGGGAAATCCACGTCAATATCCGGCAGCTTGTGCATCGCCATCCGTTCCTTGTTCAGAAAGCGTCGGAAGTAGAGGTCAAAGCGGATCGGGCACACCTCGGAGATGCCCAGGCAGTAGCACACGAGCGAGTCCGCCGCACTGCCACGGGTGATCCAGTCAATGCCGCGCCGGCGACACTCCTGAAGCAGGTCCCAAACCACCAGAAAGTATTCCTCGTAACCGACCTCCGCGATGATGCCCAACTCTTCCTCAAGCTGCGGACGCAGGCGGTCAGCGCGGTCCCGGTAACGGCAACGCACGCCATCCAGCACCAGTTTCCGCAAGAACGCGTGCGGCGTGGTGCCATCCGGTGGTTTGAAGGCGGGAAACTGTGGCGGGGCGGGACTGAGTGCAAAGGCACACCGATCCGCGATCTCCTGCGTGTGGCTAAGCAGTTCAAGCTGGTCGCGAAACGCGGCCCGCACTTCACCTGGCGGACGGAAATGGAACTCCCCCGTCAACCGCTTCCCTGGATGCGCCTGCCGCAGCAGGGTACCTGTACGGATGGACTGTACGATGTCGAACTTCTGCCGGTCGGCAGGAACGGCATAGTGAACCGGCTGCACCAGCACACCGGGTAATGAGTCGGATCGTTGTTCCTCGGTAGACGTAACCGCGCGGTAGAACCGACCGCTGAACCGGTTTGCCAATGCCGTATGCCGGCTGACCGCCAGCAAGCCATCCGTAAGACCGTCCAATTGCCGGAGGCGCAGTGCCACGTGTCGCAGGCTGGCAGGTTCATCCTCATTTCCAGCCTCGGCCTGATCTTGGGATAGCAGGCGGCAGAGGTTAGCGTAGCCGGTGTTATTCTCGACGTAAAGCCAGACGGGCTGGCCATCCACCTCGACCTCGGCACCCACAATCGGCTTGATGCCAGCCTGCCTGGCCGCAAGGCAGAGCTCGACCGCACCGTGAAGATTGCCGGTATCCGTAAGCGCTACGGCAGGTAATTCGTGTTTCCGGGCCAGAGTAATGATGGCCGGGATGGAAAGGGTGGAGTCGAGGAAAGAAAAGTGACTATGGACATTCAGCGGAATGTAGGGAGTAACCTTCCGCAACACGGGCAGGCGAGCAAGACGGGATGCCGGCTGGGGTTGGGAGCGCAACAGTGACGCGCTGTCCAAGGCCGGTTCCCGCAGCCGGAAGTCGTGGCCGCGCAGGATGACTTCGCGCCCATGGGTGCGGCGCAGCTCATCCACTATGGTGGCCAGTCGGCGCTGGGCGTCGTGGGACTGGCCGCGCGCCTCCAGTGTAAGCTCGGTACGCCCGATGCCGTCATACACGTTCGAGAGCTTGAGCGAGACCAGCCGGAGGCTCACGCGCCGTTTCCAGGCCTCCCGGAACAGCGCGTGAATACGTCCGTACAGGTCGGTTTCAAGATCGGTGGGTTCTGGGAGACTCTCCCCGCACTGATCTTCCGCCATGTCGTTGTAGCGCACTTTCACCGTCAGCGTGCGGATGCTCTTGCCATCGGCGCGCACCTTGGCCATGAGGTCGTCCGCCATGCGGCGCAACAAGGCCTCGGCGTAATCCTCATCGGTGACATCGGCCTCGAACGTCTGCTGCTGGCTATAGGACTTTGCTGGAGCGCTTATTGGCAGCACGGGACGCTCATCAATGCCGTCCGCGTACGCTTTAAGCGTCAAAGCCAGTTTGCCGACTAATAGGTGCAAAAGATCGGTGGGGGTTGCTGCAATGTGCCGGATGAAGGCGAGTCCGGCAGCATCAAGGCGTTGCGCTGTCTGCGGTCCAACGCCCGGTAGCCAGCGGTTAGGCAGCGGATGCAGGAAGGCCACCTCGGTGCCAGGCGGCACACTCTGAAAGGCAGCGGGCTTGTGCAGCTTGGAGGCGATTTGACTAACCAACTTGTTGCTGGAGATACCCTCGCTGACGGAAATCTTGAGCGTCTGGCCGATGGCTGTGCGGATAATTTGCGCCACGTCCAATGCGGGCTTGGACACCCCGCTCAGGTCGAAGTAGCCCTCGTCAATCGAGGCGATCTCCACGTCCGGGGTGAAGTCGTACGCATAGCTGAACATCCAGCGGGAGAAGCGCTCGTACTTTTCAAAGTCACCCGGCAGAATGATGAGCTTGGGGCAGAGCTTCCGCGCCCGCGCGGTGGGCATGGGCGTATAGACCCCGAACCTCCGCGCCTCGTACGATGCGGACGCAATGATGCCCCGCTTTTCACCGCCTACCGCAATGGGTTTGCCGCGCAGCCGCACGTCAGCAGCCTGTTCGACCGAGGCGAAGAAGGCATCGGCATCCAGGTGGACAATGACGCGGGGACGCTCATTCATTTACGTTTGCGAATCAGGGTAACCATCACCCCCTGGATCACCAGTTCGCTGGCCGGGATCAGGTTGGGGTACTTGGGGTTCTCGGCGCGCAGATAGGCTTTTCCGCGCTCGGTCACGAAGGTCTTGAGCGTGCTTTCGTTGTCAATCAGGGCGGCCACCACGTCGCCCGTGCGGGGGGTGCGTCCGTGCTCCAGCACCACGATGTCCCCGTCCATAATATGCCTACCGATCATGGAATCGCCTTTCACCCGCAGCGCAAACGTGCGGGCCGTTGGCTGGATGCCAAGCGTTTGAATGTCAACGGACACGCATCCTTCAGCCTCCTGCTTCCGGTCCTCGGCAAACCCAGCCGGAATCGAGCCGAAGATGGGGATGTCCACCACCCGCTTCCGCAGTGCCGCCAGCGGCGACCGTACACGCAACGACCTCGCCTGTCCGGTTTCCTCAGCCAGGATGCCTTTCTTGCGAAGTGCCCGGACATGATTGACAATCGTGCCGACACTGCCCAACCCGAAGTGTGCCGCGATCTCACGAAAACTGGGCGCAACACCCCGTTCCCGGTGGCGCTGGTCAATAAAGTCGGCGATTTGCTGCTGGCGTTGTGTTAGCGTATGCATAGCGTACAAATGTACGCTACTACCACCTGTTCCCCCTGTCAAGCGGGGAGCAACCGAAAAAGCGGGAGCCCACGAATGCCATTCCCCCCTGGGTTAAGCAGTTGCTTGTGCCCGCAACGTCTCATAAAGGCGGACGTGATTGAGCAGGATGTCGCGCATGCCGTTCTGGACTGTGGCTGAATTCAATGCCTGGGTACACCACATGGCCCGGAATAGCAGAATGGCACGAAGACCTCCAGATCTTGGCCTGCATCCTGAGTCATCAAAACGAATTTTTTCTGGCCCACATAGAACTATCAAAAGTTGGTGCCTTACCTCGGTCTTATTGCTGGCGCTTGGGCTGGTGCCGAAATACCTCGTGAAGGCCCCAACGCTAAGATTGCCGGTATAGAATGGGATGGGCGTGGGGCCAATGGCGTCAGCTTCGCTGGTGACGGTACGGTTGGCCAGGTCCGCGGCCTTCGCCAGGAACGTATTGAACGGAGACAATGCCACCGAGATGACAATTACTGATAGGAATTTACTTTTGGGCACATTTGATGCTTTCACTTGTCGCGTTGCGGTAAGGAAGCATTGCTTTTGGCATGTCTTAAGTTTTCACGTCGTGTGCTCATGAATGGGAGCCTAACCTCCGTGGTGATGTGGTTCAAGCGTGATTTCTGCCAAGACAGTCGGCAGGATGTACATGCGGTGTGCTGGAACACATTGGTCTCACCGCACAAAGCGCACCTGGAAACTAAGCTGTGGCTTGTGCCCGCAACGTTTCATATAGGCGGACGTGATTGAGCAGGATGTCGCGCATGCCGTTCTGGACCTGGGCTGAGTTCAATGCCTGGGTGCTCATGGCATTGTGCGCGTCCAAGGCTCCCATGATCGCATTCAATAATTCGTTTTTTAGGTCCGGGGAATTGGCGAACTGTTCCTTGGTGTTGTTGGCTGCCTGTTGTTTCAAGGTCTCCGATTCCAGCAGCTTCCCCTTGATCACGTTGTTGACATAAACCAGCTTATCCTGATCCGTCAAATCTCCCTCAAATAGATCGTTCAATTTCTCGATAATTTCATCGAGGTGCGCTTTTTCCTTCTCCTGCAACATCCCACTGCCCGCTTCCAGGATCGGCTCCAGCTTAGGGAGCTTACCAGCATAGAGTGGCATCGGACGCTTGCCGAGGTTCTTAAGGTGATGATGGGTCAGCACCACTTTTGAGAGGTCTATGCCTTCCCGCTCCCGGCCAAACTCTAGCAAAGGCAGCAGGCGTTTGTAGAACATCGCCCGTTTTTCCAGCGCCGTGTTGCCGTAGTCAAAGATCTGGGAAAGGAAGGTGTATAGCCGGAGGTACGCTCCCATGTCGGTCTTGAACAAGATCAGCGCGTTCAGTTCGTCCTGCGCAGCTTTGGTAGCCGCGTCATCCTGCTTCGTCTTGGCAGCCAATAACGCTTCCTGGGCAACCTTGTAGCGTTTCATCAACCGATCCCGCACTGGTTCCAAGGCACTGACCAATTCGCTTTGCTTTGCCTTAGGGTTCAGTTCCACGGCCACCACCCGATCCACTTCCAAATCATCGTAATGCCCGGCCGCATCGAGTTTAGCGCGGAGGTTGAATACCAGGTTCGGGTCAGTGGTATCCGATAACTGCACCGTAGTATGATACGTCTTAAAGGCCGTGAGCACTTCCTCCGTATCGTTC
This sequence comes from Verrucomicrobiota bacterium, assembly GCA_037139415.1. Classification (NCBI taxonomy): domain Bacteria; kingdom Pseudomonadati; phylum Verrucomicrobiota; species Verrucomicrobiota bacterium. The sequence goes on from JBAXGN010000137.1 coordinate 6,687, forward strand.
ACAAAATCCAGCACGTAGGTTGTGTCCTTGCCAGGATAAGCACGATTGAGGCGGGATAGCGTTTGCACGGCCTGGATGCCCGCCAATCGCTTATCCACATACATCCCGCAAAGCAATGGCTGGTCAAAGCCGGTCTGGAATTTATTCGCCACCAGCAGAATCTGGTACTCGTCGCCCTTGAACGCTTCACGGATATCGCGGCCCTTCAGGTTGGGGTTCAGGGCATGGCTGTTTTCCGTGAACCCGTCCGGACCAGAATCTTTATCATTCACCTCGCCAGAGAACGCTACCAACGTGCGGATCGAATACCCGCAATCCTTGATGTAGCGGTCAATCGCCAGTTGCCAGCGCACCGCCTCGATACGGCTGGCCACCACCACCATGGCCTTGGCTTTGCCGTTCAACAGCGGGGCCACGTATTCGCGGAAGTGCTCTACCACGATCTGCACCTTCTGGCTGATGTTATATGGATGCAGCCGTACCCAACCCATGATCCGCTTCAATGCTGCGCTGCGTTCCACCGTCGTTTCATCGTAATCCTTGCCGTTATGCGCCAGTTTGAATGCGAGCCGGTAGGGCGTGTAGTTCTGGAGCACATCGAGAATGAACTTTTCCTCGATGGCCTGCCGCATCGAATAAACATGGAACGGATACGGTACATTGTCACTCGCCGGTTTCCGTGAGGGATCCGGCCGTGTGCCAAAGATCTCCATCGTCTTATTCTTGGGCGTGGCGGTGAAGGCAACGAAGGTAATGCCACTATCCTCGGCCCGCGCAGTCATTTGAGCAGCCAGGATGTCTTCTGTGCTGATTTCGCCACCGTCTTTCAGTTCCTTCAATTCCTCGGGAGACAGCACCGCCTTTAACTTCGCTGCTGCTTCGCCGGTCTGTGAGCTATGGGCCTCATCAGCGATCACGGCAAAGCGTTTGCCTTGAGTAGCCGCCAGCTCACGCACCGCTTCCAAGGCAAAGGGGAAGGTCTGGATAGTGCATACCACGATCTTCTTGGCCCCGGATAATGCCGCAGCCAGTTCACCGCTTTTGCTGCCGTCGTTGCCCTTGATCGTTGCCACTACCCCGCTGGTACGCTCAAAGTCAAACAGTGCTTCTTGAAGCTGCGAATCAATCACAGTGCGATCAGAGACCACCACCACGGTATCAAAGATTTTTTTGGCCTGGGCATCATGCAGTTCCGCCAAAAAGTGGGCCGTCCAGGCAATGCTGTTCGTTTTGCCCGAGCCCGCCGAATGTTGGACGAGATATTTATTGCCCGGCCCATCTTTGAGCACGGCCGCCTGTAGCTTGCGCGTTACGTCGAGCTGATGATACCGGGGGAAGATGATCTTGGTGATCTGCTTCTTTTTGTCGCGCTGGGCAATGAGGTAACGGCCCAGGATTTCCAGCCAGCTTTCCCGCTGCCACACCTGTTCCCAGAGATACGCGGTACGATGGCCACCAGTAGGGTTTACGGGATTGCCCGCCCCACCGTTGTCACCCTGGTTAAACGGCAGAAAGCTGGTCTCTGCCCCATCCAGCCTGGTCACCATGTGTACCTCACTGTTGCTGACGGCAAAATGGACCAGAGCGCCGTTGGGAAAGCTTAACAGTGGTTCGGGTGCCTGGCCCTTCGGCTTGGGGTTGCGATCAAAGCGGTACTGGTCAATGGCATCCCCGATACTTTGCGTGAAATCGGTCTTCAGCTCCGTGGTGGCAACAGGCAGACCATTGAGGAACAGCACCAGATCAATGCTGTTTTCGTTGTGCAGGGAATAATGCACCTGCCGGACGATGCGCAACTGGTTAGCAGCGTAACGTGCTAGTATATCGGCATTGATGGCGAGGGCCGGCTTAAACTGGGCCATGAGCAACGGTTGTTTGAGGCCCAGCAGTTCAATACCGTGCCGCAATACATCCAGGGTACCGCGCTGATCAAGCTGATCGCGTAGCCTGGCCAGCAACGTCTCACCCGCTTTTGCACCGTGGTTTTTGACGAGAACATCCCACGCCTTCGGTTGCGTCGCCTGTACCCAAGCCAGCACATCGGCCGGATATAATGCGCGTGCCCGGTCGTAGTTTGCCGCATCGCCTTCGGCATACAACCAACCGTTAGCGCCGAGGTGTTGGCAAATCTCGGTCTCGAAATTGATTTCTTTGTGCAGGCTCATGGCACGGTTGGTGAGATTGAACTGATGTATTTTGCTCCAGCTCTGGTGATACCGTAGATTTGCGTAGAGTCACTCCCCCCTGGTTGTCGAGCAATCAGTCCACAATGCTCCAAAATATTAAGATCGTCTGGAAAGAAAATGGGGTCGGAAATAGTGAGTAGCTGACTGGTTTCCTCAAAAAACGCATGAATAGGATCGTCGCAGAACACAAAGGTCCTGCACTTTGAATTAACCAGTTCGCGTAGAACAGAGACGGCTTGATCTGAAAGGTTAGCATTGGGTAAAAGGGACTTGGAAAGAGATTGAAAGCCTTCCACCCGACTCAAAAACGTGGCAAGAGTGGTATTGATTGCATCAAGTTTTGAGATAGTCACAGCGTTGTCTTGCCGGAGCAAATTCACTACTTCTGTTTGGATTGCGGCCGTATTGCAGATTAGATTTTTGATATCTTCGTGGCGATGATGCTGCAACCACTCTATGAACTCCTGGTGCGCATCACTACCGAGGTTCTTTCGCTCTTGTGCGAACATTCCCAAAAGTTGAACGATTGTCGCGAGCGTATTGGCGGCTGTGAGTGGGTCCATTATCATTGTTTGGTTAGTGGTTGCGCACGTCAATCTGGCCAGTGACGGCAGCAGAGATCAATGCAGTCCGGCGTTCTTGCAGCAGGTCAATCTGATGTGATATTTCCACCAGGAGTTGCTTTTTGTGATGAACAGTTTTCGCCACTGCTTGTTGAATTTGGAGGTTAGGTAGCGGGATTCTCTCCTTAAGCAGTGCTGAAATATTCAATGGCCGATTTCTGCCGGCAGCCCCGCGTGCGTGTTCGTTAAGCAGAAAGTCGCCATGCCTGGTCAATAGCAGCGCGAATAGGTATTCTGTGATAGAAACTCCTGGCTTTCCTCTAAGGACTGGGTATCTATGCGAAACAACGCAGCCATTGTCATCTTCGGAGGCTAAAGCGACTGCACCTTCCCATGCAAATTGCCCACTAATGATGAGGTCTCCTGATTCAACCCAGAAGAAGTCAGAGTCTCCCATGTCGTCCTTCTCGCTGGCATCCTTGTGGAACAACCCCCTTCCTCTGTTGTAGAGGCCAATGCGCGTATACTCTTCCCCGTCTTGTTGGGTTACGGGCCGCGAAATGACCTCAGCTACAGATCCGAATCGTTGATGCTTGGTGTCTGGCATGTCAAATGACGACAAGACCAAAGCTTTTACTTTTTCCGTCAGCAGTTCCATCAACCGCTTTTGTTCCGCCACCAACTCATCAATCTTTGCGGTTTCACGGTCGAGGAAGGCGAGAATCTGCATCAGTTCGTCAGAAGGTGGAAGTGCGATCCGGATTGAACCGATGGTATCGGTATTCAAGTTGAGTTGAGTGCCCCATTTGCCGAGTCCTCCGTAACAAGTCCCGCCTTCAAAGATTCGATACAGAAATTGCGGGGCGATTTTTAACGTTGGAAAGTAAACAAAACCATCGTGGATGCATGCCTTGATTGCAGATAAACATGGTTTGCCCACAGTGCCTGCAATGCTGATAAACAATTCTCCGGGTGAAATTTTGACACTGAGTGAACTACCCAATTCGGAGAGTCGTTGAGTTGTTTCTTTCAGTACCCCATCGCAGGCAGAGACATCCGCAATCCGTACCCATGCAAACTCGCCTTCATCGTCGAAATACTTTGGATCGTCAATTGGCCTTGGCGACGCCCCACGCTTCACCGGCGATGTCCACTTGATCGAAATTACCGTCCAATGCTCCGGCACTTGACCCAGCCATTCCACCCCGCTGTCCTTGTATTTTGGGTAGCGCGGGAAGCTCATGGGCAAGAGGTAGGCGTTGAGGACTGGGAACTCAAGGACCACAACGGCTGCGATTTCCAGTTTGGTGGGGCACCCATGACACTTGTGTAAACATTCTGTGTTTCAATGAGTTCGGTGAGTTTTCGCCGCCAATGATGGTTGGGTGAAATCTGATCCATGAAGTGCAGCAGCATTAAGAGAGCATTATAGATACCTTTGCAGCCAGTTTGCATTTGGGTTGCCAAAGCTGCCGGACGTTGCGGCAAGGTGACGGACAGCGGAAACTGTCGATCCCAGAGCCGGCCATGGTGTGCGCAAACATTTCGAATGAGTGTCAAACGGTGCAGCCAGGAGGCAAAAACCCGTTCATCCAAGCCGTAAGTGGAGGCGATGGCTCTGCGCGTGGGCATGGGCTTTAGATTGGCATACCAGCGTGAAAGCAGGCCAAGCGACATGACTTCACATACCGCCCAAACCGGCGGCAACTGCTCCTGATACTTGCTGGTAAAATGCCGGATGAAAATTTCATCAGAACGCTCAACTTCCGCCGTGAGCAAGGCGATGTTTTTCTGCCAATGGTCCGAGCGGTAGGCCAGTTGGGGATTAAGGTGCCCATGTGGGCCGTGGCGATGCCCAATCTGGCTGGCCCACTGGGTTCGTACTGAGACCTCAACGCGTTCCAGCGCATCCATCGTAAGCAGGCGAAGCTCGCGATCAAAAACGTAAAGCGCCAGCACTTGCTGGAAACTTGTGCCCGGACGAAAGGTGTGAGTGGCATGGGTCTGCTCAAAAGGCAGCCAATAGGCGCTGAGGCGGTAATAGTTCAGGTGCTTGAGATAAAAAGCAGCTTCTGCTTCATCTTCAATCAACATTCCGCGTTGACGAAGCAGGGCAACCTGCTGCAGGCAGGTGGTGGCCGGTTTCACATAAAACACCTTGCTCATGTCGTTCTCCCAAATGTGTCAGCCACAAAAAAAAGACCCACCGGTTTGAGGATACGCTTGCGCGCATAGCCTTGGCAGGTTCGATTAGAGACACTATGGCTTCTGATCGTGTGGGTGGCAAGAAATTTATGTAAAAAACGACACAACAGCCTGAGATTAAGACCCAGGCCCAAAGCCCCCCAACCCCAACGGGGTTGTGCCTTGGTGGTCGCACCTGAACCGAAGACTGGCAAACCGACACAACCCCGTTGGGGTTGACTGGGAACGGCACGGATTTCCCAGGATAGGCGCTCGTACCTCCCGCTGCTGGGCTGGAGGACACAACGCCGTTGGCGTAGGGGACTATGCTCCGGGGCCTTGGCCAGCCAAAGCTTGATGGGCTCCGCTTTGGGGCTGGGAACGCTTTGCACCAGACGCAGCAGGGTTTCCGCAGTGGCCACTTCGGTTTGGTAGAATTTACCGTCGGCGGCGGGTAATTTCAGTTGGTTACAATTTGTAACCAACTGACTACCTTCCTTGTTGAGACGGTGTTTGAGGACTTTCCAGTAGTTCTGTGCAGCCTTGTAATCCGGCTGCTGCGTCAGCACCCGGATAATATCCACGACGGAAAACCACCAGGTCTCGGTTTTATCGTCGTAAACCCGGCGGATTCCGTGGCCTTCAAAAATGGCGAGATCGTTTTTCATGGCAGCAGGAATAGGTTGCATTGGTTTGGTGAAATTTTCAACCGGTAACGATATGTTACCGATTGGTTGGGGCGGAACGCAGAAACAATCAGTTGGTGACAATTTGTCACCAACTGGCGGGCGGGGCTGAGTTTGGGTGCGGACGAGTTCATTTCGTCAGCCCTCCGATCATAGTCAAGATACGGTCAGTACAGGCCTTCAACTCCGCATCAATCACGTTCAACGGGCGTGGTGGTTGGAAGACATAGAAGTGCCGGTTCAAGGGGATTTCGTAGCCAACCTGGGTCTTCTCATGATCAATCCACGCATCCGGCGCATGGGGCAGCACCTCGCGTTTGAAGTAGGTCTCCACGTCTTCACTGAGCGGCACGTTCTCGGTATCGCGCAAACTGGCATCGGGCATGGGCTTGCCTTTGGCTTTTCCCTTGATGCTGAGAACGATCTTACCTTTGGCATCGCGCTCAGGACGTTCAACGGTGATGGTGCGATAACCAAAGTCCTCATTCTTGAAGATACGGCTGATGGGTACGCCGTCCTTGGTGACCTTCTTGAAATTGCCGAAGATCCGGGTGATCTCCTCAATGTGTTCGGGGCTGAGTTCCTTGCGTTTGCTTCCCAAACTTTTGCGCATCTTCTGCCAAAAGTTGCTGGCATCAATCAACTGCACCTTGCCCTTGCGTTCGGCTGACTTGCGGTTGCTGACGATCCAGATATAGGTGCTGATGCCGGTGTTGTAGAACATGTCGGTAGGCAGCGCAATGATGGCCTCGACCAAATCATTCTCCAGGACATAGCGCCGGATCTCACTTTCACCGGAGCCAGCCCCACCCGTGAACAGTGGCGAACCATTCAATACGATCCCAAACCGACTACCGCCATCCGTAGCCGGGCGCATCTTGGAAATCAGATGCAGGAGGAATAACAGCGAACCATCACTGACGCGGGGCAGGCCAGGACCAAACCGGCCATTGAACCCCATCTGCGCATATTCCTTGCGAATGGCGTCTTCGATCTTCTTCCACTCCACGCCAAAGGGAGGATTGGAGAGCATATAATCGAAGAATTTACCGAGTAATCCATCGGCGGAGAGGGTGTTGCCCAGGATGATGTTGGCGATGTCCTGCCCCTTGATCAACATGTCCGCTTTGCAAATGGCATACGACTCGGGGTTCAGTTCCTGACCATACATCACGAGCCGGGCCTGGGGGTTCAGGCTGCTCAGGTGTTCGTCCGATACACTCAACATACCCCCCGTGCCAGCAGTAGGATCGTAAACGGAACGCACGACGCCCGGTTTGGTCAGGGCATCGTCGTCTTCAATAAACAGGAGGTTCACCATGAGCCGAATCGCATCGCGGGGGGTAAAGTGTTCGCCAGCGGTTTCGTTGGAAAGCTCGGCGAATTTGCGGATTAACTCTTCAAATACGGCCCCCATCTGCGCATTGCTTACCGTATCGGGGTGAAGGTCAATATTAGCGAACTTTTCCGTGACGAGGTACAGCAAACCAGCCTTGGCCAGTTTGTCTATCTGGGTATGGAACTCGAAGCACTCAAAAATATCGCGCACGGCTGGCGAGAAGGCTTGCAGGTAGGCCCGTAGGTTTTCGCCAATGTGATCCTGGTCGCCCATGAGCTTCTTCAAGTCCAGCGACGAGGTGTTGTAAAAAAGCTGCCCAGCCTTGCGCAATAGAAATGGTTCCGGGTTGACGCCTGCCTTGGTACGCTTATCCAATTCCGCCAGCACAGCGGTCTTGGTAGCCTCCAAAACACAGTCAAGGCGGCGCAGCACAGTAAAGGGCAGGATAACCTTGCCGTATTCAGACTGCTTGTAATCGCCGCGCAGGAGATCGGCTACGGACCAGATAAAGGATGAGAGGTTGGGATCGCTCATGGGGTAAAGGGAAAGATTGGGCTGGGCAGAACAGGGCATATCACCGCCGGACATTCGCGCGGATTTGACGTTGCTGCTTTAACCGATGACCTGCTTGCTGCCATACATTTTCACTGCCCGACCACCAATTTAAATGGTGCCTTGCCGGGTTAGTTACTTCGGCGATGACCTTAATGGGAGCGGGACAAGGCGGCAAGGAGAAGTTTAAAAGCCCGTTCAGGAATCTTCGTAGTGATGCGGTTCAAGCGCATAAATCAGGCCGGAGACTGGCGGCTGCAGGCTGGAGGCGGGCAAAAAAGAGCAGCCGGCGGGCGGCAGGCTGCGTGCCCGATTAACCACCTCTCACCCTTCAAAACAATCGCAATTCCAAATGGGGCGAATACCCCATTGCACCGGCTGTTTTTTTAGCTTATATTGATGCTGCCTGAGGGTTAGGAAAAGGCTGCTTGGAGCAGGCAGCCATAGCGGTGGCCCTAACCGTAGGTGTCAAAATAAACATGAAGCATACCGTCAAGCGACATCCTATCGGCAGGAGGCTATGAAGCGAGCGGCTGTCATCGCGGTTGTGGCGTGTCTTGTTGCCGCCGCATCCGTTTGCACGGCGGCGCAAGTGGGAGTGATTCACATCCAGGGGCCGATCGGGCCCGCCACTGCCAGCTACATCGCCCGCGCCCTTGACGTTTCCGGCGGGCGCAACGATGCCTGTCTCGTGATCGCGCTCGACACTCCGGGAGGACTGCTCGAATCCACCAAGGAGATCGTCCAGACCTTCTATTCCTCACGTGTGCCGACGGTGGTTTATGTTTCCCCCGAAGCCGCCACGGCGGGCAGTGCGGGGGTGTTCATCACCATGGCTGCGAATATTGCTGCGATGGCTCCGCACTCAAGCATCGGCGCTGCGCATCCGGTCGCGCTCGGCGGCCTGAGCGGTGGCAGCGAAGAAAAAATGGATGACGTGATGAGGAAGAAGATGGAGAATTATGCCTCCAGCTTCATCGAATCCATCGCCGACAAGCGCAAACGCAACGTCGGGTGGGCCAAATCCGCGGTGATGGAAAGCGCCGCCATTACCGCCGAAAAGGCACTGGAACTGAAAGTGATCGACTTCATTGCCACCGACTTGCCTGACCTGCTCAGGCAAATGGATGGACTCGCCATCGGGAAGGCATCGCTCGTCACGGCCGGGGCCAGCACGGTCGAGATTCCGATGTCGGTGCGGGAAAAGGTGTTTCAACGCATCTGGCGACCCGAGGTGATGTTTGCCCTCATGCTTGTCGTAATGTACGGAATCATTGGTGAGTTGAGCAGTCCGGGAGCGGTTTTGCCGGGCGTGGCCGGACTGATCGCATTGATTGTATTGCTCTACATGTCGTCCATCCTGCCCATGAATCTCGCAGGCCTGACGCTCATCGGGCTGGCCGTGGCGCTGTTCATCATTGACGTCTTTGCCCCCACGCACGGCGTGCTGACCGGTGGCGGCATCGTGGCGTTTTTCCTCGGCTCGCTCATGCTGTTCAATCACACGGCGCCCGGCTTTAAACTTTCCCTCGCCTACATCATTCCGGCCACGCTGCTCACGGCGGCGTTTTTCGTATTCATCGTGGGGGCCGGTTTGCGCGCGCAGTTCCGGCCCGCACTGACCGGCCAGGAAACCATGCTCGGTCGGACCGTGAACGCGCTTTCGCAAATTGACTCGCAGGGTGGCAAGGTGTTCATCGAAGGTGAACTTTGGAACGCCGTCAGCGACGACGTAATTGCAAAAGGTCAGCCCGTCGAAATTGCCGGCATCGAGGGGCTGACGTTGAAAGTGAAACCAAAAACCGGGTAACGTAACGGAGACAACTTATTATGAACGAACTAATCAATGCAGTCATGAAACTGGGACCGTGGGTGGTCGGCATCATTGTCGTGGCGGTGGTGGTGCTGCCGCAGTCAGTACGCATCCTGCGCGAATACGAACGCGGCGTTATTTTCCGCCTCGGCAAGTTGCAGGGGGCGAAAGGGCCGGGGCTGATCTTCCTCATCCCCATGATTGACAAGATGGTGAGGATGGACTTGCGCGTGGTGACCATTGACGTGCCCAAGCAGGAGGTGATGACCCGCGACAACGTGCCCGCCACGGTGGACGCGGTGATCTATTTCCGCGTCGTGGATCCGAACGCCGCCGTGGTGAAGGTGGAAAACTACTGGAAGGCGACTTCGCTCATCGGCCAGACGACCTTGCGCAGCGTGCTCGGCCAGTCGCCGCTGGACGACCTGCTCTCCCAACGCGATATCATCAACCAAAAGCTGCAGGAAATCATTGATAAGCAAACCGAGCCGTGGGGGATCAAAGTCACCGCCGTCGAAGTAAAAGAAGTCGCGTTGCCAGACAGCATGAAACGCGCGATGGCCAAACAAGCCGAAGCCGAACGCGAACGCCGGGCGAAAGTCGTGAACGCGGAAGGTGAATTTCAAGCTGCCGAAAAAATGGTGCAGGCCGCCGCGCTGATCGCCAAGGAACCGATTGCCCTGCAATTGCGCTATCTCCAAACCATGCGTGAAATGGCCAGCGAACACAACACCACGACGTTTCTGCCGCTGCCGATTGATTTGTTCTCGGCGTTTTTGAAAAAGTAATTTGATCCTGTGGCGTCGAGTGTCGAAGAGCTGTGGCGCTGGGAAGGCAAATCCCTCGCTCGCTCTTAATATCAGGCGGGCTTTCGTGTCATTACTCTCGCTCTTGGTGGTGCCTGGACTCAGCAAAGACGGGCAAAGTCACTGAAGAGAGATGGGTGCGCTATTTTGACAAATCCTTCAGCACGAGCGAAGTGACCGCCATTGAGAGTCTGGCGTCCGAGCATGGCGATTCCTTTTAAAGGTCCGCCCGGAGCTGGATTCTGCTTCTAACCGACCGGGCAAAACCCACTCAACGCGACTGGTAGTTTGTCCTTCCCATTTTTACACCAATCGCTAAATTCACCGGCAAGTAAACCCATCCAGCGCAGGTAGTTCGTTGGTTGGTGGCTGGAGGGTGAAATGACATGCAAACAAATTGGTTAACGGTTGAAGGCATCGGCAGTGGGATTGTCTGGAGGATCACACCGCCCGAAAGGGGATGTTGTTGACCATGCCAGCCCCAGCGAGAGGGGCGGGTGCCACTTCATTTCTGGTGGCGCTGGATGCCTGGCTGGAAAGCTCGTGCAAGGTGAGGAATTCATTGTATAATCTGATCGTAGAAACTCGATTTGAATGAGCACTGCAAAACCCAAACTAAGAGTCATGGTTTCCTCGACGGTTTACGGAATTGAGGAACTGCTGGATCGTGTTTACACGCTGCTGACTGCTTATGGCTATGAAGTGTGGATGTCGCATAAAGGAACTGTTCCGGTGCGCTCCGACCGAACCGCCTTTGAAAACTGCCTCGCTGCGGTGGAGAAATGCGATCTCTTTCTGGGAATCATAACGACGCACTACGGCAGCGGCCAGAATCCCGATAATCCCGCCGAGCCATCCATTACCCATCAAGAAATCCAGAAAGCCGTCGCGTTGAAAAAACCGCGTTGGTTGCTTGCCCATGACCATGTCGTCTTTGCCCGGCTGTTGTTGAACAACCTCGGCTTCAAAGGCAAGGCCGCTCGGAAGACTCTTAAACTCAAAAAAACTCCTATCCTGAACGATCTTCGGGTGCTTGACCTCTACGAAGACGCCACAATTGATATTCCCGACGTGTCACTCGACGAACGCGATGGAAATTGGGTTCAAAAATTCCGTTCCACCGAGGATGGATCATTGTTCGCCACCGCCCAGTTCTTCCGCTATCAGGAAGTGGAGCAATTCATTAAGGAAAATTTTGCAGATGGTTCACCGCTGCCAAACAACGGAGGTGAAAAATGAATCCTGCCCAAATCTCAAAACTGCTTTCCTTGGGTGAAGGCCAGCGAGTTGAATTCAAATCCAGTGTCAAGCATGTTGAGGCGCTTGGCCGAGTCATCTGCGGCCTGCTCAATACCTCCGGCGGTTATCTCATCTGCGGCGTGAAAGACCAAGGTTCGGTGCTCGGCGTAGATGTGTCTGCCGACGCCGTCGCTGCTTTGGAAAAACAGCTTTACGAGGGCATTGCTCCCAAAACCCTCGTCGAAATGGAGCTTGCGACACTCGAGGGCAAGCCGATAATCGTTTTTGAGGTTCCTGCGGGCAAGGATGTGCCGTATGCGTTCCGCAATACGATCTACATTCGCTCTGGCGATACCACCCAACCGGCCGACCCGGAGACCATTCGCGACATGGTCCTGCGCCGTCAGACCGAGCCGGAACGTTGGGAGCGGCGGTTCTCCTTTGCCGACATCGAAGCCGACGTGGATTTGGATCAGGTTCGCGCCGTCGTGGCCGACGCACAGAAAGTTCGCCGGGCATTCTTCCGCAATGCCGGGAATCCACAGATGGTGCTGGAAGATTTTTCCGCTGCCAAATACGGTCGTTTAACCAATGGCGGCGATGTCCTCTTCGCCCGCAATCCGGCCACGCGGATGCCGCAGATCCGTGTTCGAGCCATGCGCTACAATTCCGACAAGGCTGGCGACACCTACCGCGACATGAAATCATTTGAAGGTCCACTGCACGCCATTTTCGAGGATGCCTACGCCTTCATTGTACGCAACACGCCGACGGCAGCCCGATTTACCAAAGGCCAGCCAAAACGGGATGATTCGCCACTCTACCCGGAGGACGCCGTCCGCGAGGCCCTCATCAATGCCCTCGCCCATCGCGATTACAGTTCATCGTCGGGCGGCGTCAGTATTCATATTTTCCCGCACCGACTCGAAATTTGGAATTCCGGCAGTTTGCCCGATGGCGTTACGGTTGAAAAATTGAAGCAAGGCCAAATCTCCGTCCTGCGTAATCCCGACGTCTCCCATGTTCTGTATCTTCGCGGCCTTATGGAAAAGGCCGGTCGTGGCAGTGTGCTTATGATCCAGCAATGCCGCGAAAACGGCCTTTCCGACCCGGAATGGAAGTCCGACGAGAAACTCGGAGTAACCGTCATTTTCCGCGCCCCGGAAGTCACCGGGGAAGTCACCGGGGAAGTCACCGGGGAAGTCACCGGGGAAGTCGCCGGGGAAGTCGCCGGGGAAGTTAAACGACTGCTCACCGTCGTGAAAGGGGAAATGAAGCGTCAGGAAATCCAGAACCAACTTGGCCTCAGGCATGAAGAGCATTTCCGGGATGCTTATCTCACGCCCGCGATTCAAGCGGGTCTAATTGAAATGACCCAACCCGACAAACCAAAAAGCAGCAAGCAACGTTATCGCTTAACGCCGCTGGGAGAAGCCATCAGCGCCAAGATCGCGGGATTATCCGACGAAATAATACCATGAACCGTCAATTATTCATAACGTCTCTCTTTCTCCTCTCGCTCGTCGCCACCCTGTCGTCCGCCCTCGCCGCCGATCAGCCTGCGGTGGGGCTTTGGACCTTCGAGAACACCCTCGCTGACCGCTCCGGTCGCGGCAACGATGCCTTCGCCGCCGCACCGGTGTTCGTCCCTGGCCACGCCGGCCAGGGCCTCCAATGCAGCAACGTCCCCACCGTCATCCCGGACTCCCCCGAACTCCGCCCCGCGCCCGGCCTCAAGATTGACTGCTGGGTCAAGCCCACTGAACTGGGGCCCAGCTACCAGCCCATCCTGATCAAGGACCGCGCCTACCAGCTCCGCATTGAATCCCCCAAGGAAGGCGCCCAGTTCACCTTCTTCCTCCACCTCAATGGCTGGGAACCCCGCGTCCACTCCAAAGCGGCCGCGAAAGTCGGCCAGTGGTATCACCTCGTCGCCGCCTGGGACGGCAGGGAAATCTCCCTGGAAGTGAACGGCGACCGCACGACCACCCCGCGCGTCGGCACCCCCACTCCCTCGCGTGAGCCCGTCGAACTCGGTCACTTCCACGGCGTGCTCGATGAACTCCGCATCGAAAACCCTGCCGCCCAATCTTCCGGTGTCGCCCAGTGGCTCTTCGAGGGCAATCTCCGCGACTCCACCACCAATGGCAATCATCTTTCCGGCGAAGGTGCCAGTTTCGTGCCCGTTCCCGGCGGCCAGGCCCTGAAGTCCACCCGCAGTGTCCAGGTCCCCAGCAACCCCAGCCTCCAGCTTGCCCCCGGCTTCCGCATTGATTGCTCCGTCTTTTTTGACCAGGTCCCCGCCGCCGGCGGCTACATCGTGATGAAGAATGGCGAATACCAGCTCCGCCTCGATTCGCAGAAGGAAGGCAGCACCTTCGCCTTTTTCGTTAATCTCAATGGCTGGGAGCCGCGGGAGCGCTCCGAGGAGCGCGTCGTTCCCGGTAAATGGTATCGCATCACTGCGGCCTGGGACGGCTTCAACGTCACACTCGACGTCAACGGTGAACGCAGCCGCCATTCTCGCCGTGGTCTGCCCAAGACCACGAGCAATCCGCTCATCGTCGGCGCTCTCGGCGGACTCCTCGACAATCTCAAGCTCGAAAATCCTCGCCTCCCCACGCTGCAAGTGGACCCCGCCAAACAGGAACACGCCATTCTGATCGCCGGCCGCCCGGAAAAGTTCACGACCACCCTCCGCAACATCGGCCCGGCCACCGATAAGGTTGCCGTCCAGTTCAAGCTTCCCACCGGCATTCGAAACCTGGGTTCCGCTACGCACGAGCTCGGCGCGTTACCTTCCGGGGCGGAGAAGACGATCGAGTGGACGATTCAGGCCGACACCCCCGTGGTTGGCGCTGCCGAAATTCAGGTCGCCGCGGCGGGCGCTTCGCTCATGACCGCGCGCCATCCGCTGGTTTTCTTCCCCACGGAAGACGGCCCGCCTCCCTCCGCCTCCGAGAAACTCCCCGCCACCACCGGCGACGGCAAGGCGACCACGTACTACATTGATAGCCTCGCCGGCAACAACGCCAACTCCGGCACCTCGCCCGATGCACCCTGGAAAGACTTCACCAACATCAATGGCCGCGTTCTCAATCCCGGCCAGCGCCTGCTGCTCAAGCGGGGCAGCGTCTTCAACCAGGAGCTTACCCTCTCCGCCCACGGCACCGCCGGCAACTGGACCGAAATCGGCGCCTACGGCGAAGGTGCCCGGCCCATCATCCGTCGCAACTGGGACATTGACGAGCGCTGCGTCCTCATCCGTAACCCCGACTTCCTCCGCATCCGTAGCCTCACCGTCTGCTACGCCGGCAAGGGCCTCATCGTCTCCTATAGCGAACCCAACCACGGCGGCCTGCTCGTCGAGGACTGCATCGCCCACCACATCGAGGGCCTCTACCGCATGAACGCCCACGGCATCCCGGAATGGCGCGACCGCACCGGCGCCCCTGGCGACCGCACCGGCTCCCGCGGCATCGCCATCACCGGAACTCTCGCCAAAGACCTTGTGCTCCGAAATTGCGAAACCTTCCAGTGCTCCTCGGGCTGGGAAATGCGGGGCAAGGACACCGTCGTGGACCGGGTCTTCTGCCACGACAACTACGCCCACAACACCTCCCCGCACCCTTTCCTCGTGGATATCCACCGCGCCATCCTGCGCAACAGCATCTTTGATGCCTCCGGCTGGCACGCCAGCGCCGGCACCATGGGCATCATGCTCGGCAACCAACAGGGCCTCATCATCCGCAACTGCTACTTCCGCAATCAGCCCGACTCTGGCTCCCATGACGAGGGCGGCATTGATTTCGAAAACAGTGGCAACGCCACCCTGATTGATCACTGCACCTTCGAGAACAACGCCGGCGCTGCCATCGAAGTCCTCGGCCTCCGCTCCCCGCAGACCACCAACATCGAGATCCGCAAATCACGCTTCATCCAGAACAACACGGCGAAGAAACTTGGCCCCTCCGAAATCTTTGTCTGGGGCCGAACCAGCGACCCCTCCGTCTGCTGCAGCAGCGGCCGCGTCAACGGTAACGGCTACGTGCTCCTCTCCAGCATCCAGTTCTTCATCAACGAAAAACCCGAACTCACCTCCTGGACCCTGCACGATAACACCCAGTATTCAAGCGTCCCCGAGATTGACCGCGCCATGCCCTTCAACCGCCCGCCCACCGTCGATGCCGGCCCCGACCTCCGCAGCAGCCAGCGCCGCGTCTTGCTCGCCGGCCGCGTCACGGACGACGGCCAACCCACCGACAAATTGCTCACGAGCACTTGGGAACTCCTTGAAGGCCCCGGCCCGGTCAGCTTCGAAAACGCCCACGCTCCCGCCACCGCTGCCACTTTTGAAAAACCCGGCGATTACCTCCTTCGCCTGGTGGCTGACGACGGCGAACTCTGGCTCAGCCGCATGGTCACCATCCACATCCTGCCACAACCCGCCACCGTGGTTGCCGCCTGGGAATTCAATAAGAACCTCGACAAAGAAGGTTGGACCGAAGTAAACCCCGGCACCACCGTCCAGCAGTGGCCTGCCAAGATCAAGGAATGGTCCACCACCTCCCACCCCGTCAAACTCGTCGCTGGCGGTTACTACATCCTCGCGCTGGAGAACACTCCCGACGCCCACCTCCTCTCCCCCGACCAACTCAACCTCCCCCTCACCGGCAAGGAGAAACTCACCCTCCATTTCCAAAACCACACCCCGGCCACCCAAATGCGCGTCCGCTTCACCACCGACGCCGACCCGAGCTGGACCGACGCCAAGAGCCTCCTGTTCCCAGTCATCCCGAGCGATCTCGCCCCCCGCACTTACACCGTGAACTTGTCCTCGCTCCCTGCCTGGAAAGGCCGCCTTCGCCAACTCCGCCTCGACCTCGCCACCGGCCAACCCCTCACCGGCACCTGCCGCTTTGATTACATCTGGCTCTCCACCCCCACCCCGTATCAGTGATCAGTCATCAGTGATCAGTCATCAGTGATCAGTCATCAGTGATCAGT
>JBAXGN010000138.1 GCA_037139415.1 Verrucomicrobiota bacterium
CATGCCGGTCAGCGTGCCGGGATGCTGCCACGCGGACTGCGCCCGCTCGCACAGCGCCGTGCCGCTGCGTTCGTCAAAGGTGTAATACGCGACCAGCCCGGTCTCCGTGCCGCTCTGCACCCGATGCAGGTTCTCCCGTATCTCCTGCTGGCTGCGGGCCGTGTTCCAGATACGGACTTCGTCCATGCGGCCGTTAAAGTAACTGCCGCCTAGATCCGAGCCGAGGCGCACCGGATCGGTGTTGAGGGAGATGACCTGTTTCGTCCCGGTGAGCGGGACGGCCGTGCCGTAGATGTAGAGGGTCTGGTTCGTGCCCGCCTTGACGGCGGCCAGATGATACCAGTAACCGGCCGCCAGCCCCAGGCCGGCGGTGGTCTGTCCGTTGAATTCCACTTCCGTGCCGTTCAGGCGGAGATACCAGCCGTTGGCGGCGGAGGTCTGGTATTTGCTGACCAGCCCCTGTAAGCCGGTCACGCTCGCGGGCTTGAACCAGAGTTCGAGGGTATGGGTGTCTTTCAGGCCCAGCTCGGTGGCCGAGGGAATCTCCGCATACTGGCTGGAACCGTTCAAGACCAGCGTGTTGCCGGGGGGGAGCAGGGTGGACGGAGCCCGCGCCACGAAACTGCGCTGGTTGCCGTAGATCGTGTCGGACGCCGTGGCGGCCCAGGCGCGGACGTAATAGGTCTGGCCCTCGGTCAGGCCCGTGAGCGTGGCGGTGAACGCGCCAATGCCGCTGCCGTTCGCGGTGCCGGGGTCGGCCCGCGTCGGCGTGCCGCTGGTGTTCCAGCAGAGGCCCCGCGCCGTGACAGGCGCGTCGCCAGCCGAAACCACGTTCCCGCCACCCTGGGCGCCGGTGGCGGTGATGTTGGTGAGGCCGGCGGTGGTGATGACCGGCAGGTTCGGGACCGCCAGGGAGGCTTCCGCGGCCCACGCGCCGCCCGCGTAGGAGGTGTCAATCGCCTGCACGGACCAGTAGTAGGTGTGCCCCTGCGGCAGGGTGAGCGTCCGCGTGCGGTTCTTGCCCATGTTCCCCAGGGCCGGCACGTAGCGGCAGCCGTTGGTCGTGTTCGCCGTGCCGGAGAGGATATCGTCCCTGCCCGGAGCGGTGCCGACGCGCAGGTTGTAGGAGAGGCCGGCCGCCGGGGTCTGGCCGTCGGACGCCGCGCCCCAACTGAAGACGACCGCGCCGTTATTGATGGCGGCAGTGAGGCTGCCGGGGGCAGTGGGGGGCGTGATGAGGGTGGTTGCGCCGTTGTTGTGGAAAACGCGGCTTTGATAAGAATTGATCACCAGGTCCAGCCTGCCGTCGCTGTCAATGTCGGACCAGCCAGCGAAATCGGGAGTCAATGAATCATTCAAAGAGGCATCCAGTCCGGTTTCGATGAAGCCGAAGGTGTTGTCGCCGTTATTCCTGTAGAGGAGGAATGGGTCTCCCGTTGTATCCGTTACGGTATCGCCAGAGAGCGCCAGATCGAGCCGTCCGTCGTTGTCATAGTCCCCCCACGCACAGCCCCCATTGGCGCTGCCGGTCAGGCCGGCATTGATGTCGCTGAAGGTGCCGTTGCCGTTGTTGTGATAGATTCGGGTAATGGCGCCGCTTGGGTCGTTATTGGTCGTGCCGTTCAGCACCAGGTCGAGATAGCCGTCGTTGTCGTAGTCCCCCCACGCCACACTGCTGGTTTTCACGCCCGGCAGACCGGCGTTGCTATCGCTGAAGGTGCCGTCGCCGTTGTTGCGGTAGATGCGTGCGACGTAGTTTGGAGACTTGTAGCCGGTCAGAACGAAATCCAGTTTGCCGTCGTTATCATAATCCGCCCACGCCACCGCGCCTTGCTGGAGACCCGGCAGGCTGACGCCGCTGTCGCTGAAGACGCCGTTGCCGTCGTTGTGGTAGATGCGGGTGATGTTGTTGCCACTGGCTTCACCGCTCAGAATCAGATCGAGCCGGCCGTCGTTGTCATAATCGCCCCACGCCCCACTAGAATAGCGGAGGCCGGGCAGACCGGCGTTGATGTCGGTGAAGGTGCCGTTGCCGTTGTTGCGGTAGATGCGGGTGATTCGGGTGGAAAGGTCGCTCATCAAACCAGCCATGACGAAATCCAGGTAGCCGTCATTGTCATAGTCCCCCCAGGCCACGATGCCAGAAGCGACTCCAGGCAGGCTGATGCCGCTGTCGGTATAGGTGCCGTCGCCGTTGTTGCGGTAGATCCGGGTGATTCGGGTGCTGGTTCCGCCCAGCAATCCCGCCAGCAGGATATCCTGTTTCCCGTCCCGGTCGTAGTCGCCAATTGATGCGCCACTGTTCCCATAACTGTTAATCACTGGCAGCCCGGCAGCGGAGGCGGTGAAGTAGTTGAGCGCAAAGGTGGCCGTGACCGTGCCGTCCCCGGTGATGGGGCCGGTGGTGACGGTGTAGGTGGTGACCGCATCGCTGCTGTTGCTGTAGCTGATGCCGCAGCCGGTGACGCTCGCCACATGGTAGCCGCTGTCCGCGTTGAACCTGAACGATATGGCTTCGTTGTCGAGCACGTTTTGTGGCGACGAGTAGTTTGAGTTAAGAGTGCCGTTGGCGCCCGCCGAGGCGGTGACGGTGTGAGTCCACCGGGCATAGAGGGTGGTGTCGCCGGTGATGGTGAAGGTTGCGCCGACGGCGTATATGGTGTCGTGGCCGTTGGCGGCTTTGCACCATTCGTTCAAATGGAAGCCGGCCTTTGTCAGACTGCCGGTGTTGCCGAGCACCGTGACCGTGCTGTTGCCGAAATAGGGACTGCTGCCGTCAATCGGCGCGGTGCCGCCGTCGTTGCCGTTGCCGTTGTAGGTGACGGTGTAGAACGGCAGCACGCCCAGCGTGTAGTAAGTACCATTGGTGATGGCCTGGCCGGCGACCAGGAAATACGGGGCGCTGTAAGTCCCCGCCAGCGCCGTCGCGCCGCTGGCGAAGGTGCCATCGGCATCCGCGAGCAGGCGCAGCCCCGCGCCCGTGCCGAGGCCGCTCAGGCCGGTGGTGTCAATCTTAAGGTCGCCGGCGGTGCTGCCGCTCACTTCGGCCCGCCAGACGCGGGTCAGGCGGCTGCCGATGCCGGCGGGGAGATCAACGGCCTGCCAGGCGTCAGCCGCGTTGTCATGGCCGAAGACGACGAAGTTGGTGCCGGAGGCGACGGCGTTGGTGAGGCTGAATCGGGCCGAGACCAGCGAGTTGGTTTGCGCGAGCCACGCGCCGCGCAGGCTCGTGCGGTCGGCGATCAGGTTGGCGCAGGGAATGGTGCTGTTGGTCCACACCGGGCCGCTGACCAGCGAGCCGGTGTTGGCGTTGGTCGTCAGGTCGGGCAGCACCGTGCCGGCGTTGGTGTTGAACTGATAATACGCGACCAGGTTGCTTTCGGCACCCGTGAGCTGTTTGTGCATGGCGTCCTGCACGGCGGCCTGGGTGCGGGCGGCGTTCCAGAGGCGCACCTCGTCCATCTGCCCGGCGAAGTAGCGGCTGCGATAATCGCAGCCCAGGCGCACTTCGTCGCTGTTGGCGGCCACGGTGGTGGCGGTGCCGGTGATGGTCTTCTCCACGCCGTTGACGTAGAGGTGGCGCGTGCCGTTGCTGTTGACGGCGGCCACATGATACCAGCGGTTGGATTGGAGGTTCAGTCCGCTGGTCACCAACTGGTCAAAGTCCAAGTCCGAACCGTTCAGGCGCAGCAGGAAGCCGGAGGCGCCGGACGTCTGGTATTTGCCCATCAGTCCGCGCAGGTTTCCGGCAGCGCCGAAGCTGTCCGCCTTGAACCAGCATTCCAGCGTGTAATTGTTGGTCAGGTCCAGGCTGTTCGTGTCCGGGATGTTGACATAGGCATTCGTGCCATTGAAGGACAGCGCATTCCCCGGCGGGGTCATGGGCGTGGTAAAGGATCGTTCGTTACCGTAGTTGGTGCCCGCACTGTTCACCGCATAGGCGCGGACGTAGTAGGTCGTGAACGGTGCCAGGCCCGTGAGGCTGCTGGTGAAGCTCCCCATGCCGTTGCCATCGCTGGTGTGGTTGCCGGCGGCGGTGGGACCGCTGGTGGTACTCCAACAAACGCCCCGCGCGGTGACGGTCACGCCGCCGTCATCGGTGACGCTGCCCCCGCTGAGCGCGGTCGTTGGCGACACGTTGGTCACCGTCGCTGTAGTGAGCACGGCAAGGGCGCCGAGGCGGGCCAGGGTGTAATAGGACCCGTTTTGCAAGGTCTGAGCGGTGACGGTGAACACGGGGCTGCTGAAGGTGCCGCCGACCACGGTGGCATTGGCAAACGTGCCGTCGGCGTCCGCCAGCAGGCGCAGTTCCGACCCCGTGCCCAGGTTGGTCAGGCCGGTCGTGTCGAAGCGCAAGTCGCCGGTGGCGCTGCCGAGCAATTCCGCCCGCCACACGCGTTCGAGACGCCAGCGGAGGGTGGCGGGCACATCGCCGGTGTTCTGTTGGCCAACCGTGGCGTTGTTGTGGCCTAAGACGGCGTAGTTCGTGCCGTTCACCAGGGTGTTCGACACGGTTAGCATCGCGGAGGCCAGCGAGGTGGTTTGCGCCAGCCATGCGCCGCGCAGGTTGGTGGCGTCGGCCACGAGGTTTGCGCACGGGAACGTGCTGGCGGCCCAGCCGACATTGGCCAGGCTGGTGAAGTTCGCGCCGTTTACCAGGTCATGCACCACCGAACCGCTGCCTTCGTTGCACGGGTAGTAGGCGATCAGGTTTGTCTCGTTTCCGGCAAGCTGACGATGCATCGTGTCGCGGAGTTCGGTTGGCGTCCGGCCCGAATTCCAAATGCGCACCTCATCCAGCCGGCCGTTGAGATACTCCGAGGAACTGCCCAGCGTGATCCCGCCGCTATTGGTGGCCAGCACCATGCCGGCATAGTTGGCGTTGGTGAGCAGGATGCCATTAAGGTAGAGGTTGATGTTCGTGCCGTCCCATACGCCGGCGACATGATACCAACGGCCAATCTGGAGCACGTTATCCACATTAAGCCCGCGCAGTGTGCCGTTGAGATTGAAGTAGGTGTGCAACCGCCCATTGTTGCCGTTGTCGTGGCGAATGACGGCCAACTCCGGTTGGATCGTGACATAGCGCGAAGTGCGGTTGGTCAGTTCATCGTGATAAACCCAGCACTCCAGCGTGACCCGGTTGGCGACATTCGTGGGCAGTCCGCTGCCGGTAGCGATGGAGGAGTTGTTGAAGTCGAGCGCATTTCCAGGCGGGGCTACGAGGGTGGTAAACGATTGGACCGCGCCGTAGCTGGCACCGGCGTTGTTCGAGGCGTAGGCGCGGACATAGTACGTCTGCAAGGGGAGCAAGCCGGTGAGCTGGCTCGTGAAAGCGCCCAGGCCGGTGCCATCGGTGGTGCGGGCATCGGCGAGGGTGGGATTGCCGTTGGTGTTCCAGCAGACGCCTCGGACTGTGACCGGGTAGGCGCCTTCGTTGGTCACGCTGCCACCGCCTTGGGCCGAATTGTGTGTGACGTTGGTAACGAGGACGGTGATTACCGCCGGCAGCGCGGTGGGAGTGGTGATGGTTTGTGCTGCGCCATAAGCAACCCCCGCATTGTTCGAGGCGTAGGCGCGAACGTAGTAGGTGGTGAGCGGCAGCAGGTTGGCAAGCTGGCTGGTGAACGCGCCCGATCCTCCGCCGTCGGTAGAATGCGCATCCGCAATCGTCGGAGCGCCATTGGTGTTCCAGCAGACGCCACGGGCGGTAACGGCCGTCCAGCCTTCGTTGGTCACGTTCCCGCCGCTTTGGGCGGAGAAGGGCAGAATATTCGTCACCGGCGCGGTGGTTACCTGCGGCAAGGCGCGCGGCGTGGTGAACACCAGCTCCGCTCCATAAGACGTCCCGTTGGCGTTGGCGGCGTAAGCCCGCACGTGGTAGGTCGTTTCCGGAACCAACCCGGTGGGGCTGCTGGTGAATACGCCTGCACCACTGCCATCGCTGGTGTGACTATTCGTGGAGGTCGGAGTGCCGGTGGTATTCCAGCACACACCCCGCGCGGTGACGGGCGAAGAGCCCTCCCCAACCACCTCGCCCCCGCTTTGGACCGTGGTCGGCGTCAGGTTGGTGATGGCGGCGGTGGTGACCACAGGTAGAATATTAGCCTGCCCCAAAGTATAGTATTTTTCCACGGCAAACGCCTGGTTTGTCACCAGGAAGAGGTTATTGGTGTAGGTGCCGGCGAACAATGTGGCGCCGGCAAAGACCGCGCTATCGGACTGGATCAAGTATAGCTCGGAGCCGGCGGTGATCAGGTTGGTAATGCCCGAGCAATCGAACTGGAAACTGCCCGCTAAGGCATTCGAGCCTTCCATGGTCCAGACACGGTTGAGCCGCCAGACGCACAGCGCCGGCGCATCGTTCAGATTCTGTGTCAAGGGGCCGCCGTCGTGACCAAAGACGCGCCAATCGTAACCCGACACATTTGGGGCCGCGAGCGAAAGCAGGGAGGAATTAAGTGAGTTTGTCTGGCTTGCCCAAACCGCCCGGACGTTCGCGTTACGCGCCTGCAGGTCGGCCATGGGGACGGTGCTGGCCACCCAGAGGGGGAGCACGCCCGGGTTAACCACTTTTTCAAGGTAACCCGTATGGCCGTTCCCAGTCAGGTCGGTCGTAGTGGTGCCCGATCCCTCGTCGAAAGAGTAATAGGCGACCAATCCGGTTTCATTGCCGTCGAGCGCCTTGTGCATCGCGTCGAGAATGTCACTCTTGGAGCGGGCCACATTCCAGATGCGAGCCTCGTCCATCTGGCCGGCCAGGATGAACCGGTTATGCGCGCAGCCCAAGCGCACGGGGTCGCTATTGGGGGCCACGCTGTTCGGTGTGCCGGCCAGCGTCTGGGCCAGACCATCGAGGTAGAGGGTGCGCACACCGTTGCTATTGACGGCCGCCACGTGATACCAGCGCCCTGTTTGCAGCCCCGCCTGGGCGAGCAGCCCATCGAACGCGAGGCTTGCCCCCTGGAGACCCAAGGCGTAGCCCGGGATGGTCGCGCTCACGTGCTTGCAGATGAGGCCCTGATTCATGTAGCCAGAATCCTGCCGGAGAGCGTCGAGCTTGAACCAACATTCCAGGGTGTAGTTGGTCGTCAGGTTGAGATCACTGGTGCTGGAGATGCCTACGTCGGAATTATCGCCGTTGAACACAAGAGCGCCGCCGGGGGGGATCGGCGGAGTAGTAAAGTTCCGTTGGTCGCCGTAGTTGGTGCCATAGGTGTTCTGCGCGTAGGCGCGGACGAAATACGTGGTCGCAGGCGTCAATCCGGAGAGCGCGCTGCTGAAAGTGCCGGGGCCGGCCCCATCCATCGTCAAGCTGTTGGCGACCGTCGGCCCGCTCGCGGTGCCATAGCAAATCCCGCGCTGCGTTACTGGCGTCATTCCTTCGTCCACCACCGTGCCCCCTGTCTGGGCGGACCGATCATGGACCGCCGTCGGACCGGTGGTCTGGACGAACGCCAGGCCATAAGGCCACGCCGCCGCTCCCCAGGCCGCGTCGGTCAGGTTGACCAATGTCCCGTCATGGCCCTGTGGTGTTACGTCGGGCAGCACGGCTCCGGACACGAGGTCGAAGTTATAGCAGGCAACCAGGCCGGTCTCGGCCCCGGTGAGCACTTTGTAGAGCGTGCTCTGAATGTCCGCTTGGCTGCGGGCCACGCTCCAAATGCGGACCTCGTCCATCTGCCCCGCGAAGTAGCGGCCGCTGTAATCGCTGGCGAGGCGAAGCGGATCGCTATTGGCCTGCACTGTCTGCGGCGTGCCATGGAGAGTTTGTTCAAAGCCATTCACATAAAGGTGCCGGGTGCCGTTGGTATTGACTGCGGCCACATGATACCAGGTGTTGGTTTGAAGCCCCAGCCCGCTGGTCGTCATCTGGTCAAAGTCCAGGTCCGTGCCAGTCAAGCGCAGGAAGTAGCCGTTGGCACCACCACTCTGGTATTTGCTGATAAGCCCGCGCAACCCGCCAAAGGTGCTGGGTTTAATCCAGCATTCCAGAGTATAATTGGCCGTCAGGTCCAGGTCGTTCGCGTCCGCGATGTTGATGTAGTTATTGACTCCGTTGAAGGCGAGGGCATTGCCCTGCCGGGTCGGCAGGGGAACGAATAGCTCCGCCTTGCCATAGTTGGTCCAGGACGAGTTGAGCGCGTAGGCCCGGACGTAATAGGTAGTCTGCATGGCCAGGTTCGTCATCGTGCCCGTGAAAGACCCGGGGCCGCTGCCGTCCATCGTATAATTGTCGGCCAGGGTTGGTGTGCTGTTCGTGCTCCAGCATATACCGCGCTGCGTGACTGCAGCCATACCTTCGTCCAAGACGTTTCCCCCGCACTGAGCGGACTGGGGCGAGGTAGCCGTTGGCTGGCCGGTAGTAACAAGAGGCGCGCCGTAGGGCCAGGTGGCCGTCAACCAGGCGTTATCCGGCATGTTCATTAAAGCCCCATCGTGAGCCAGCGGGCCGGCGTCGGGAAGCACCGTGCCAGCGGCCAGATCGAAGTTATAGTAAGCGACCAGTCCCGCTTCCGAGCCAGCGAGGACGTGGTACATCAGGTGCTGAATATCGCTTTGGGCGCGGGCCACATTCCAGATCCGCACCTCGTCCATCTGCCCCGCGAAGTAGCGGCCACTGTAATCGCTAGCCAGGCAGAGCGGATCCGTATTAGCCAGGACGGTCTGCGGCGTGCCCGAGAGAGTTTGTTCGAAGCCATTCACATAGAGGTGCCGGGTGCCGTTGGCATTCACCGCCGCCACATGATACCAGACGTTGGACTGCAACCCCAGCCCGCTGGTCGTCATCTGGTCAAAGTCCAGGTCTGTGCCCGTCAGGCGCAGGAAATAACCGCGGGAGCCTGCTGTTTGGTACTTGTCAACCAGGCCGCGCAAGCCGCCAAAGCTGGTGGCCTTGAACCAGCACTCCAGGGTGTAGTTGTTAGTCAGGTCCAGATCGTTCGCATCGCCAATGGAGACGTAGTGGCTGATCCCGTCGAAGCTTAGCGCGTTGCCCGGCGGCGTCATCGTTGGTGCTGCAAACGCTCGTTCCGGACCGTAGGTTGTCGCGAAGATCATCGGGCTGTTGGTTCCGCCGCTGGTGGCATAAGCGCGCACATAATAGGTCTGCCCTGCCGTCAAGTTGATCACCGTGTCGGAGAACGCGCCCGGCGTTTGGCCGTGGTCGGTGCTGCCGACGCAGTTGGCCAGGGTCGGATGCGGCGAGGTACCCCAGACCAGGCCCTTATTCATCACCACCGCCGCTTGTTCATTGCTCACGACACCCCCGCAGGCAAAGGAGGTGGCCGAGAGGTTGGTCAGCGGCGAAGTCACCACGCTGGGCATCGGGGGCGCCGCCGCCGTCACCAATAGGTCGCCCACCACGGCGCCTTGGCCGTAGTGGCGGAAGCCGATCTGGCTGGCCTTCCAACCGCCCAGGCTGGCGGAGAGCTGCCAAGTGGACGGTTCATTGCTCCCGTCAGGCCACGCCTTCATGCTCAGCGTCTGGCCGGTGTAGTCGGCCTGGACCTTGACCGTGTACCAGCAGCCGTTCGAGAGCGTCAGGGGAAGCGTCGCCTGGCGGGTGCCATTTTGCACCAGGCTTAATTGCGGGGTCAGCCCCGAGCCGTACTCGATGTTCGCCCACCATTCGGTCGCCGCATCCCGCAACGCCAGCGCCACGGAATCGTTGGTCCCCGCGCCGGAGGCGGGCACATAGATTTGGCAGGTGGCCGTCGGCGTGCCATACAGGCGCAAGGTGGTGTACATCTTGTTGTCCGCTGCCGTGGCGGTCCCGAGGGCGATGCTGCCCCTGGTCGCCGTGTTGGCAACGGGCGGCTGCCAGGTGACGGTGCCCTGCTTGTGGTACTGGCTGGTCGAATCCATGCTGAAATAGTCGGCCTGGATTTGGCAGTTGCTACGGATGATCGAGCCGCCACGCCAGGCCGCGGCGGGAATGCCGGTGAAGGCGGGCGGTGCCGGACTGTCCTCCCATACCTTCCCGGTCAGCATATCGCGGTAATAGAGTTCCCAATCGTTATCGGAGGTGTAGCCATGCCCGCTGCCCCCATCGGAATTGCTGGTGGGCTGGCGGTAGCCCTTATCGCTATAGAAGGGGCAGATGCCGTGGAGCCATTCGTGCATGAAGACGTTGTGGCCGGAATCCCACGTGGAATCAGGCGCTTCCGTTACCGTACCATACGTCGCCCCATTGGAATAGTCGCCGGCCTGCATCCCCAATCCCCAACCGATCGACGGAATGGTTGAGCGGGCCCAATGCACGAGCACGGAATCGTAGGTGCCGGAGGGCGCGTAGAGGTTTAACTCGGGTTTCGTGTAGTCGCTGGAAAACCAATAACTGCCCCCGAGATCGTAGAGGTTGGTCACCAGGCGGTTCACGATCACCACGTCATACTGGAAGATGCACTCCCGCTTGGAGAAATCGTTGCACCCGGCCGCGTCTTTGCGGAACACCTGCAAGGCCTTGGTGATTTCCGCTGGCGCAAGACTGGCCGTCACGCGGACGTTCGTGCTGTTCTGGGGGTAGGTGAAATCGGTGTTCGGATATATCAAGAACAACCCCCGCCAATAGGGCGTGCCAAAGTTGTAGTAAAATCCCGAGTAGCTGCTGGCCACGTTCGCGTACGCCGAAACCCCGGCCGCGTTGGTGGCGCAGACCCGGTAATAATACAGCGTGTTACAGGTCAGATTAGTGTGGATGCAGTTCGTGACGCCCGCCCCCACCGTGGCGGCCACGGTCCAGTTGTTGGTCCCGGTGGCCGAGGTTTCCACGCGGAACCCCGTCTCGTTGGTGCTGTTATCGGTCCAGCTCAGGGTGATCTGGGTGGCTGAATCCGCCGCCGAAACCAGATCCGACGGCGCAGCGGGAGGGCCCGCTTGGGCCTGGAACCGGAGCGCGGACGGCGCGTAAAAATAACGGGTGCGCGTGCCATCGGTGACTTTGGCATACACATAGACGGTAGCGCCATTGGTCATGGCGCTGGTGTTCCATTGGTTCGTAAATTGCGCGTAGGCGCCGCCCGTCGCCGTGGCAATCACCTGGGTCGAGATGATCCCCGCGTCATTGTTGTTGTACGGATTCCGGTCCGTGTCCACGCGCAGGGTCACCGTGCAGCCGTTGCTGTAATCCAAATAGACGCAGCGTACTTGCTGGGTCGTGCCGAGGGTGAGCGAGTACGTGCCCGCGCCCAGTGCCGTCCCATTGGTCAGCACGTCCAACTGCGCGACATTCGGCCAGGTGGCCAGGCTCCACGTCAGGTTCGTGCGCGCGCCCCCTCCGCCGAATACCGCCGCGTTGTTAAGCCCCGCCCGGACCGCATCGCCACTCACCACGGGTATATTTGAACTGGTCCGGTTACCCGTGCCGTTGAGGCGGCTGTAAATAAACCCGGTGTTCGTGCCCGCCGCTTCATAGCTGTTGAACCACGCCGCCCGCTCGGTGGTGCCCATCGTCGCCTCGCCATTGTTGAGCGGATTGGCCAGGTTCACCGTGCCCTGGTACAGGAGCAGGATATTGCGGTGATCGGCATAGGTGTCGTAGGGCGGCGTGTTGTTGTGATAACCACCGGTCATCACGGAACTCCACTGCCGGTTGTAAGCGCCCGTCAAGTACTGGCCGACGGGACTGGCCGCCGTTTGGTAATACACGTCGGCAAACACCACGTTCTGATAAATCGCTGCCGGCGTATCCACGATGGGGGTGGGCGGCGTGAGCGGCTGCGCGTCACCGGTGGTCAACGGGTGCGGATCGAGCGGTGTCAGGTGGTCCACCACCAGCCCGCGCTCGCCCAGCAGCCGCGCCAACTCGCACACCATGCCGCCGCCGCGGCTATGCCCGATCAGGTGGATCGGCAACTCCGCCAGCGCCCGCTGGCCGTTCTGCCCGGTCACCAGCTTGTCCACCACCGCCGCCGCCACACTTTGGGCGGTCACATGGGTATTAAGGTGGTCCGCCACCGCAGACCAGTCCAGTAGCACAATAATGTCACCGTTCGTACCCGTGGATAGATCCACATTCCATGGGCTGCACGTCGCCACCAGGTTGCCCACCGATCCCGTCACCGTGATCGTGCCGGTGTTCGTCGCGCCGCCCAGGTAATTCGTCGCGATGGCATTACGCATGGAGGTGATCCACGCCGGCGAACCGGCCACGCTCGGGTTGTATCCATGCGTGATGAGCGTCACGCCTTCGGCTTGGACCCCGAGGGGCAGGCAGAGGACGCTGGCCAGCAGCCCGGTGCGCAGGGCAGACACGATCCGACGGCAAGCCGTCGGGAGGGAGGTGCGGATGGAGTTCATAGTTTTCATAGGGTTGTTTCTAAAAAAAAATTCATTAACTGCGTAGCCGCCCGACGTCAGTCGGCGCTAATATTCTGCCCGCAAATACCGTGAAAAATTTTGGTTTTCATATCTACATCATGGTTTAAATCACTCTAGCCTTTTCATTAACTGCGTAGCCGCTCGACGTCAGTCGGCGCTGATATTTCAGCCCGCAAATACCGTGAAAAACTTTGGTTTTCATATCTACATCATTATTTAAATCGCTCTAGCCTTTGGTAAAATAGCGGCATCGTTACCGGCCGCAGCCGTGGGCGTGGTGATGAAACAGCGCAACTCGGTCAGCCGTTCCTTGGGCACGAATCCGCACGCGCCCGCCTCCGTCGCAGCGGCGCGCAAATGCGCGTCGTCGTAATTGGTGACGAATAAAATGCGGGCGATTGGGTTAAGATGGTGAATTTCTCGGGTGGCGTCCAGACCGTCCATTTTCGGCAGCATATAATCCATGAGCACCCAATCCGGATGGTGCGCCGAGAAGAGCCGGATGGCCGCCTGGCCATCCCCGCCTTCAATAAACTCCATGCCCGGTGCGTTCAAGACGGATTTAATCGTCTGACGCATCGCGGCGTGGTCATCTATAATCAGCACCTTCATACCTGTCACCTGCAAGAATCGTGAAAGAGTATGCGGCCCGCGCGCCGAAAGGGAATAGCGGTACCCTCACGAAACGAGTGAGTATGTTTACTTAGGCGGGTAGGTATTTCTACTCAGGCTACAGCTTGGACTTATCCGAACCGCGCCTGCCTACTTGGCGTAGGTGACGACGTAAGGAGTCTCCAATATTCGTAGCCGCAATATTCGATAGGGGTAGGGATGGCCCGAAGGCCACCCCTCCCTCCGAACCGGACAGGCGAATTTCCCGCATCCGGCTCTCCAGTTAGTGAGTCCTGTATCGGACCTGGCTCGCTTCCGCTCGGGCTTTGGCTAAGGAGAAGAGCCCCAGTTCGGCGAAGTAGGCGATGGGCCAGCGCTGATAGTCACAACCTCGGGCACACCCTTGTCCCTTGTGCCGTTTGCGCAGAATCGCGCGCAGGCGATTTCTCACCCAGCTATCTTCCGCTCGGAAGATGTTGGCGACACTGTGTTGGAAATAGTTGAACCAGCCTCGTAGGGTGCGGTTGATATCCGCAATGATTTGACTCATCGGACGCGGATCGCTTTTCCCAGTCTTTTGGCGGATGGCTTCCCGGAGCTTTGCCTTGCTCTTTTGGCGCGGCCACCGATGGCCACGTTCAAAGTGATAGCCCAGAAAGTCAAAACCACCCTTCTGACTGGCCTCGACAATACGGGTCTTGACCGGGTGCAGCGTTAGTCCCGCTGCCGCCGTCCATTGGCGTAGTTGTTCGAGTACGGCTTGCGCCTCGGCCTGGCTCTGGCACAGGATCACGAAGTCATCGGCATACCGGACCATTTGCCGCCCTTGCCGTGCCATCCAATGGTCCAGCGGATGGAGGTAGAGATTGGCCAGCAGCGGCGATATCACCGCTCCTTGCGGGGTCCCTTGCTCCGTCGGCTGCCATTCCTTGGCGGTCTCCATGACTCCCTGTTTGAGCATTTTCCAGATCAGTTCCAGCAGGTTGCGGTCACTGATCCGCTCTTCCACCAAGGCCATCAAGGGCTTTTGTGGAATCGTGTCGAAATAGGCTTTGAGGTCGGCATCCACCA
Source organism: Verrucomicrobiota bacterium (assembly GCA_037139415.1). Classification (NCBI taxonomy): domain Bacteria; kingdom Pseudomonadati; phylum Verrucomicrobiota; species Verrucomicrobiota bacterium. Next base: position 14,005 of record JBAXGN010000138.1, read on the forward strand.
CCCACACGTTTCCCGCTTTGAGTAGCTGGTCCACTCGTCGCAACGCGTCTTTGGCTCCCTTTCCGGGTCGGAACCCGTAGCTGTGTTCCGCAAAACAGGCCTCGAAGATCGGTTCGATAACCTGTCGCACCGCGGTTTCCACAATGCGGCTCTCCACCGTCGGTATGCCCAACGGGCGAAGTTCCTTGCTTCCCAGCTTGGGAATCCACACCCGCTTGACCGGGCTGGGTTGATAGTTGCCTTGCCGTAACCGGCCCTGGAGTCGCTGCAGCCGGAGGGCACTGTCTTTGAAGTAAGCTTCGCAGCTTACGCCATCAACTCCAGCGGCTCCCTGGTTGGCTTTCACCTGTCGGGCTGCATTTTGCAGGTTTTCCAATTTCCATACTTTATCCATCAGACTGTACCATTTGCCTCCTTTGATTCCTCGTTCGAGGGTTGCCACCATGCGCTCGGTCCACACACTTGCTTCCGTCCAATCCCATCGCGGGGGGACGTCTCTGCCTTGTTTAGCTTTTGGCACTCCCGGCAGGGGAATTTGCAGTTGTGTTTCCTTCACGCCGTCACCTTCCTGTCCCCCTTGGCTCCACGATCATTACTCGCTTCCCAGCTACTACGGGGACTCTGACTCCTGCCCGGCTCCTTCCAGCACCCAGGCAGGTCTCCTTGATTCATGAGCTTGCACTTCCAGACATTCCGTCTCCAACCACCCCATGCGCCCCCGGCTTCCGGCCATACTTCGCGTTCCGGGCAGGCTTGGCCACTGATTCGCTTGTTATCGCTATCAGCAGTTCTTCGGACTTCGTTCATTGCTAGCAGTCTCGTCAGTCGCATAAGGCCGTATCGAGTTTGTGTCGCAGTACCCTTCGGGCACCACTGTTCTACGGACTATCCGTTCACTTCCAGTTGCTCTCCACCCCGTGTCGCCACGACGCAGTTACTTTCAGTTACCCGGCGGGAAGCTCCGCCGGCAAGGGACTTTCACCCTCTATGCACGCTCACTCTCAAGCGCACTAGCCGCTCGACGTCAGTCGGCGCTGATATCCTGCTGCAATTTCAGTTCTTAATTTTTTTGCCAACTAATCTTTTTGCCATGTCCGGCCCTCCATCTTCCTGAAAAAGTCCTTTCGGATGTCGCGCTTTGGTTTTCATCCGTGCCATCCGTGTCATCCGTGGTTAAAATTCCCGCCCCCCCCATTTTTCTGCAAAATGTTTCACCAATTTGCAACGTCCATGCCGGTCCGTGATGGTCCCTGCCGTCCTTGCTATTCGCGTTGATTCGCGCCATTCGCGGTTAAATCCCGTCCCCCAATTTGCATTTTTTTTACTGATCACTGATGACTTGATTACTGTTCACTGATTACTACAGCCGGGCTTTATTCTCATACGCAAACTTGAGCAGGCTGTGGCTGCCATGCAAGTCCAACTTCTGGCTGATATTGGCGCGGTGGTTTTCAATCGTGCGCGGGCTGAGGCCAAGTTCTTCGGCAATTTCCTTGCTGGTCTTGTCATCGGCGATCCGCTGAAGGATGCGCCGCTCAGCGGGAGTGAGTTGGTCGAGGCCGGGCTTCTCGGTATGCAACGCGCGCGCACCGACGCTGCGGGCGAACAGGCAGTCGGCCAGCGTCGGGCTGATGTAGCGGCGGCCGGCGGCGACGCTTTTGATGCCGGCCAGAATGTCTTGGGCGGCGCTGTCTTTGAGCACATACCCCGTGGCCCCCAGGTTCATCGCTTCATTGAACATGTCCGCCTCCTTGTACATCGTCAGGCAGATGATGCCGGCGGTAACGCGCTGCTGGCGCATGGCGCGCATGGCGTCGAGCCCGTTCATCCCCGGCATGTCAATATCCAGCAGGATGATGTCAGGCTTCAAGGTGGCCGCCAGTTTCACGGCGGCGGCGCCATCGCCCGCTTCCTGCACTACGCAAAAGCCGGGTTGCGCCTCGATAATCTGGCGCAACCCCTGCCGGAAGATGGGATGATCGTCAACGATCAGGAGGCTTAGGGGTGTTGGTTTCATGATTAAGTAACACAGGCACTTCCACCGTCAACCGGGTACCCCGGCCGGGGAGTGAATTGTAGCGGAACCATCCGTTCAGAATCCGCACCCGCTCGGCCAGGCCGCTCAGGCCGAATCCACGGTGGCTTTTCGGATCGGCCAGGAGTGCGGCATAGTCAAAACCGCAGCCATCGTCTTCGATGGTGAGCCGCAGGTTCACGCTGCGGTGCCGAATCGCGACCCGCGCCGTGGCGGCCATGGAGTGTTTGACGATATTGTTCAAGGACTCCTGCACGATCCGGTAGATATGAATCTCGCTTTCCGGCGGCAGCAGCTTATCCACGTGGTCAATTCCGGTATGGAAGGGGATGGTGGCGGCGGCGGACACCCGGCTCACCAGGTCCTGAAGGGCCTTGGTGAGACCGAGCCGATCCAGTTGATAGGGACGAAGGTTATACGAGATCTCGCGCACCTCCTCGATGGCTTGCGAGGCGGTGCGCGAGACTTCTTCGAGTTGCTCGGTGGCGGCGGGCGATCCCGTCGCCGCCTCGATTCCCAGCACGGCACGGTTTTTGATAATGAGCAGGTTTTGCCCGATGGTGTCGTGCAGTTCGGCCGCGATGCGTTTGCGCTCCTGCTCCTGCGAGGCGATCAACTGCTGGGAGAAGGCCGTTTGGGCGGCCTGAAGCCGCTGGAGGTGCCGTAGGCGATACACATGTCCGGCATACAGCAAGCCCAGGGCCGCCGCGACCACCGCCGCCCGAAACCACCACGTCTTCCACCATGGCGGCAGCACCATCAGCGCCAGCGACGCGCCCGTCTCGTTCCACACCCCGGAGTCATTGCAGGCCGTCACGCGGAATCGATAGTTTCCCGCCGGCAAATGCGGGTAGTTCGCCACCCGCTTAGTTCCGGCTTCCACCCAATCCTCCTCCAACCCATCCAACCGGTAACGGAACCGCACCTTGCCGGGAGCCCGGTAACTCAGGCCGGTGTAGTGGATTTCCAACTCGTGCTGCTGGGGCTGAACCGTGACGGGTGTCGCCGAAGTCTCCCTCTGTCCATGCGCGGGGTTCCGTCCGTTGATTCCCGGATTGAATTCCGCCGCCCGTTCGCCATCAATCCGCACCTCCTCAATGACCACGGGTGGCGGCCGGCGATTGGCGCTCAAAACCTTTGGGTCCATGAACGTCGCCCCTTTGCCCGCCGCGAACCACAGGCAGCCATCGCTGGCTTTAAGCGAGGCCGGTTGGACGCCCCCAATTTCCGTGGTGGCCAGCCCATCACTCCGGTCAAAGACGGTATAATTAATCTCCTGGCACCGGCCCGCCGCGAACTCACTGAGTTCACGCCGTTTGGCGCAGAGGACGCCCAAGTCCGTAGCCATCCACAAACGGCCGCTGTTGTCCTCCAGCATGCTGCCGATTCGGCGCGCCGGTAAACCACCCTTGACGCGAAAGTTAAAGAACCGTCCGGCTTGGAACCGGCTCAAGCCGCCGCCATAGGTGCCGAGCCACAGCCCGTCCTCGCGGTCCACATATAGGGATCGGATGTGATCGTCCGGCAATCCGTTCTGACGCGTGTAACACGTCCAGCGTCCGTCGCGCAAGAGGTTCAAGCCGCCGCCATCCGTCCCGATGTAGAGGCCTCCCGAGGCGCTTTCAGCCAGTGCCCACACTCGCTCGGAGGCCAGCCCATCCTGCCGGGAATAGTGCGTCACCTGCTCGTGTTCAATCCGGCTTAGGCCATGGAATCCGCCCACCCAAATTCTCCCTTGCCGATCCTCGAACAACGCCCGTATGCCCTCCATCTGCGTGTAAGCCTTCAAGTCTCCCTGGCAATAACGGAAGACCTTTCCGGCGTAAGTTCCAATCCACATCGCCCCGTCTCGCGCTGCCAGCAAGTCCCACACGCTGCCCAGCGCGTCCGTGAGCGGGGGGGCCAAGGCCGCCGTCACGCGCCCGTCTTGCCAGCCGTACGGCGTCTTGCCTCCGCCTGCCAGCCAGATGCGTCCCTCCTGATCCTGGGTGAGCGATTGCACCGCCTCCACCCCCAACCCCTCACTGCGGGTGACCATTTTCCAGAGCCGGGCTTTAAACCGGAGCAAGCCCCCTCCGTCAGTGCCGACCCACACACTTCCTTCCGGGTCGCAGAAGAGGCAGCTTAAGGAAAGCGTGGGCAGCCCGGACTCCAAACCGAACCGCACCCAGCCTTTCGTCGGCGTGAACAAAAATAACCCATTCTCGAACGTTGCGATCCACAGATTGCCGGCCATGTCCTCCCGAAAATCCATGATCGAACTCTTGAACTCCGGACACGGCCAGCTCTGCGGCAGCCAGGCTCCCTGGACATACTTCCTGAGAATCTCCGGCGTCACGATCCACAAACCGCCATCCCGGCTGGCGCACACCCGGCGCGCCCTCGTTTTCGCCTGGCCGTCCGGTCCGGGCAGCGCGTTGAGCCGCCCATTTTGCCAACCGTACAGGGTATTCCGGTGCAGGAACCACGGTCGCCCGGCGGTATCCGTCACCATCGTTCTCAGCGACGCGCCGGCAAACGTCGGCGGTGAGGGGGCGGGCACAAACCGGTTCTGTTCCCACCGCCACAGCCCGGCCTGTGTCCCCGCCAGCCACCGCCCGCCCTGCCCATCTTCACCCACCCATAGCGCCCCGGTGTCCGGCACCCCTTCGGCAGCGGCGAACGCCCGGCACGTGCCATCTTTTATCCGGCCCACCTCGTTATGCTCGCCGATCACCCACAATCCGCCCTCCCGATCCACGGACAACCGCTCCAGTCGGTTGTCGGGCAACCCCGGCACGTTGCCGATGTCGAACTGGGTAAACCGCACCCCATCAAAGCGTGCCAGCCCGCTATAGGTCGCCAGCCAAAGATAGCCATCCGGGGTTTGTGCGATCGAATTCACGGAACTCTGCGGCAGCCCCTCCTCGATGCTCCAAACGTCCATGGTGTAATCTTGATTCGTGAGCCCCGCCCAAGCCGGAACAGCAGCCAGCAGCAGGCTCAACATGACCGCCAGCAACCATCGCGCTGGCCCGCCACTCTTGACGCGCCCTCGCCGACCCTGTCGCAAATTCCAGGCTTTCACTTGACCGCGGACCTTAACCACCTCATCCAGGGAACACAATCAGAAATCCAGTTGATGCCGTGGTAGCGTGCTGAACCGATGTTTAAAAATGCTGAACAAAAAACTGGCATAATATGGCGCAGTTCGGTAAATCCCTCACATGCAATCTGGAAATGACAAGACAACTGGCTCTGACCACACGACGTGGCAGGGGATGCGCTGGTACATTTGTGCCTTGCTGTTTTTCGCCACGACGATCAACTACATTGATCGCCAAATCCTGTCGCTGATCAAAGAGTTTCTCGATGTTCAGTTTGGCTGGAGCAAGGCGCAGTTCGGCCTGGTCAACTCGCTCTTTCAAGGCGCGTATGGCGCGGGGTTATTGTGGTTCGGATGGTTCGTGGACCGCCGGGGAGTCCGCCTGGGCTACGCGGTCTCCATGGTCGGCTGGAGCCTGGCCGCAATGGTGCATGCGTTCGTCAACTTCATCCCGCAAGGGCATAAATTTGCCGCGTACGGGTTCGTGTTTGAATACACCACCCTGGCAGTGGGCTCGTTTGGCTTTTGCCGGGTGCTGCTGGGCTTAGCGGAAGCTGGCAACTTTCCCTCCGCCGTCAAGGGCGTGGCGCAGTGGTTCCCCAAGCGCGAACGGGCGCTGGCCGCCAGCCTGTTTAACGCGGGCACGAATGTGGGCGCAATTATCGCTCCGGCATTGGTGCCGTTCCTGGCGATTAAATTCGGCTGGCCGATGCCGTTCATCCTGGCGGGCATACTGGGGTTTGTGTGGCTGTTCTTCTGGCTGCCGGTGTACAAAACCCCGGAGGAACATCCCCGGGTATCCAAGGAAGAATTAGAACTGATCCAGAGCGACAAGGAAATCAGCACCCCGGAAAAAGTGTCGTGGCTGAGCCTGCTGGGACACCGGCAGACATGGTCGTTCATCGTGGCCAAGTTCATGACCGATCCGGTGTGGTGGTTTTTCCTGATCTGGCTGCCGGACTTTTTCAACGAAACCCTGCTGCTGAACATCAAGAAAAGCTGGGTCCACCTGGTCACCATTTACAGCATCATCACCGTGCTCAGTATTTTTGGCGGCTGGATCACCGGCCATTTGAGCAAGTTGGGCTGGAGCATCACTCGTGCGCGCAAGACGGGCATGTTTGTTTTTGCGCTATGCGTGGTACCAGTCATGTTCGCGACGCATTTCGGGCGTTTCAATGTGGATGCCGGGTTCTTTGACCGCCTCAAAGTCTCCAGCTACACGATCGAAAAGATCGTCACGGTGGAGGGGAAGAACGTGAAGGAGAAAACGACCAAGCCGGTCCCGGCCGAGGTGGTGACGGCGTTGCAGGCATTGAATGGGAAGACCTATCGCACGGCAGAAAGTTTCATCCAGGCAGCCGGCGAGATCGTTACGCCGGCCACGGCCACGGAAATGAAACAGGCCCTGGCGGACTCCGCGCGGGATAACCAACTATTCTGGATCGCCGTGCTGCTCATCAGCCTGGCGGGAGCGGCGCACCAGGCCTGGTCGGCCAACCTGTACACCACCGTCTCGGACATGTTCCCGAAGAAGGCGGTGGCCTCCATCATCGGCATTGGCGGCATGGCCGGCTCGATGGGCGGGATGATTTTCCCGTTGGTCACCGGGGTTTTGTTGGACCATTTCAAGGCGGCAGGCAAAGTGACGGCCGGATACAACATCCTGTTTGGGATATGCGCGTTTGCCTACCTGACCAGCTTTGCCATTCACCATTTCCTGGCCCCCAAATTTGAAGCAGTGGATGTGGATAAGAAGAAAACGGCTTAAACCGGAGGCGGCGAACGCGGAAACCCCTCAATTGGCAGGTTTCCCCCCTTGCCAGTGAGGCCTTTCGCGGCTAAGTTAGCCGCATTGAACGTATGATGAAACGTCGTCTGCTGTTTGGTTCGTTGGCCATGGTGCTGGTGTTAAACCTGCTCCTGGGTGCCGGCATTTACTTTTACTCAGTCCAGGCTGCGCCAAAGGAAGACGCGTATAACAACATTAAACTCTTCACCACCGTACTGGAACGGGTCCGGCAGGATTATGTGGATGGCGACAAGGTCAGCTATGAGGAACTGATCCACGGTGCGCTGCGCGGCATGTTGAACATGCTCGATCCGCACAGCGAATTCATGGAGCAATCGAAATACGATGAGCTGAAGAAGGATACCGAGGGAGCGTTCGGCGGAGTGGGCATCGTGATTTCGCTGAAGGATAACTATTTGACGGTGGTCTCACCCATCGAGGATACACCGGGGCACCGCGCCGGGATTCTGCCGGGAGACCGGATCATCAAGATTGACGGACGCCCGAGCGAAAAACTCAATTTGCAGGATGCGGTAAAGCGGTTGCGCGGGCAGCCAGGTTCAGAGGTGGTCCTGACCATCCAGCGTCCCTCCAACAATCAAGTGTATGAACATAAGTTGGTTCGGGCGGAGATCAAAGTGGATACCGTGAAGGACCTCGAAGGCAAACGGGAGTTTCCCGTGGACGAAAACAAGATCGGATACATCCGGCTGGTGCAGTTTGGGGAACACACCTCCTCGGACCTGGATCAGGCCTTGCACAAGCTGGCGGCTCAGGACATGAAAGCGCTGGTGCTGGATTTGCGAGGCAACCCCGGCGGCCTGCTGGACCAGGCAGTAAAAGTGTGTGAGAAATTCCTGCCGCGCGGCACGATGGTGGTCTCCACGGAAGGCCGCAACGCGGTGCAGAAGTACGAATACCGCGCGAGCGGCGACAAAAAACAAGTCAAGTCACCATTGGTTGTGCTAGTGAACAATGGCAGCGCCAGCGCCTCCGAGATTGTGGCGGGCTGCTTGCAAGATTTGAAACGGGCCATCATCGTCGGCGAACAGACCTTCGGCAAGGGATCCGTCCAGAGTATCCTGCCCATGCAGGACGGCACCGCGCTGCGATTGACCACCGCCAAATATTACACCCCCAGCCACAAAGTCATTCATGAAAAAGGAATTACGCCGGACATCCTGGTGACGATGAACGACGATGAGGAACGGGATTTGTTCCTGAAACGCGCGCCGGGCGGCGTGGAGGGTTTGGAGGACAAGGAGCGGGAGCGCATCAAAAACGCGCGCGATCCCCAG
>JBAXGN010000139.1 GCA_037139415.1 Verrucomicrobiota bacterium
GGGACTGAGGAAACATGGACCGCAAGGTTGCGTGCGCCTCAGTCCTACTCGACCATAGGCTTTATTGATGTACATGGTTATGTGCTCAGGGGTGGAGGAATTCCCCTCGCGCTGATTATAGTAGCAGTGTCAAGATGTGCCCTGTTAGTAATACCTCAAATCATTCTGTTTGAACCAGGTTTGTTTTTTGGGCACACTTTTCAACAAATATGCTTAGTTCGCTGTCACAAGTAGGCATCCGTGAAAATCACCGCCGTGGTGTCGTTGCCACCGAAGCCTAAACCAGGATGACTTCGTTATGATGCTGGCAAAAACGCAGGTGGCCCCCAGTGGGATTCACGGGATGGGCCTGTTTGCCGTGGAATTCATTCCGCGTGGGACGCCGATCTGGCGGTTCCAGCCGGGCTTTGACCAGGAGTTTACGCCGGAGCAGTTCGACCGCCTGCCGCCAGAGGCGCAAGCGCATCTCCATTGGTTCGCTTTCTTCAGCCGGGAGAACGGGCGGGCCATCCTCAGTGGCGATCATGCCTGTTTCATGAATCATGCCAGCCAGCCCAATACCGGCGCGCTGCCCGAGGCTGCGCTCGCCATCACTACCGTTGCTTTGCGCGAGATAGCCGCCGGCGAGGAAATCACCTGCGATTATTATGCCTTCGATGCCAAAGCGGCGGCGAAGCTTGGCAGTTGAGTCTTAATTCGTTGCCGCCGGGAGAAATTTGAATCCGAACGTCAGAAGCATGGAGATTTGTATCCATTACGCTTGCTAAGCATCCTCGTTATTGTACATTATGGACAACGTAGCGGAGAAATTGGACGCCAATATTGGGGGTGTCCAACGCAAACGTTGCCAATGCGGGTTAACCAAAGATCAAAACCATGAATGTGTTCCTTGTGTACGTCGGCGATGATGACTTCAGCCGGGTACTACCCGAGGAACAGTCGTCAAAATCCGCCGATGGGCGGGTCAAGGTAATGGCGTTTCCACCGTTGGGGATTCAAACCCTGGCACCCGTGTTGCGCCAACGGGGGCACCAGGTGCGAATGTTCGATACCTGCCACCCGCAGATGAAAGCCGACGACATCGCCCAAGCCATCCGCCAGGAACAGCCGAAGGTCATCGCCCTCTCCTTTCTCTCCACCACCACCTACCCGGCAGTCAAGCACATGGCCCGGCGGCTCAAAGCAGAAGCGGCCAACATCCCGATCATCGTCGGCGGCGCGTTCGCCACGTTGAACGCAGACCGCATCCTGGAGGATTGCGCGGACATTGATTGCGTGGGCCGGGGCGAAGGGGAGGAACTGCTGCCCGATTATCTGGAGCACCTCGACGCGCCCGGATCGGTGGCAGGGTTAGTCTGGCGTTCCAACGGCAAAGTCATCACGAACGCTCCGCGCCCGCTCATTCGGGACCTGGACCAGTATCCCTATCCCGACCGGACCAGTCTGCCGATTGATTACATTGAGTCCCTGCCCCTGGATGTGCCAGCGGTGCTCTCGCTGGACAAGTTCTGCACGGTGCAAACGTCGCGCGGTTGCCCGTACTCCTGCATCTACTGCGATATTCCGTCGCTCGGCGAAGGACGCTGGCGAAGCCGTTCCCCAGCGCATTTGCTGGGAGAACTGCAACAGTTGAACGATCAGGGCTACCGCTCGATTTACCTCACCGATGATCATTTCCTGATCAACCGCAAACGCATTGATGAAATTTGCCGCGGCATCATCGCGCGCAAACTGGCGTTCCACTGGGGCTGCGAAGGCCGGGTGGATTCCATGGGCATTGAGCAACTGCCGATCATGCGCGAGGCGGGTTGCGATTTTCTGGCGTTCGGCGTGGAGACCGGATCGCAAAAGGTCATGGACCGGCTCAACAAGAAGCAGACCCTCGCAGAGGTGGAGCACGCCGTCCGGGAAGCCAAGCGGCAGGGCATCGCCCGGGTCCACGGCTTCTTTGTCGTCGGCTCGCCCGATGAAACGGAAGCGGACATCGCGGCCAGCTTCCGCTTCGCCGCGCGGTTGGAATTGGATACGTTTGGTTTCAACCGATTGTGCGCCTATCGCGGGACGCCGCTTTGGAAGGAATACGTGGCGCGCGGCATCATTGATGATGAGCGGGATTGGCATAAATGGTTCAAGTGCTCAGATATTGATCCCACCACCCTGGCGAGCGCGGAGGTGAACCGGCTGCGCGCAAAAGGTTATGGCCGGCTGTTCCTCCAGCGCATTTTCATGCGACCATTCCGCACCTGGAAACTCCTGCGGGCGTTTGGCCGGCACATGAAGACCACTGATATTCTTAAATTACTGTCCAGCCCGTTCCGCCGCCGCACGCTGACCCGCAAACCTGAACTCCCGGCCCGCATGATTGATGCCGGCCTGGAACATCCGGTGCGGCCACCGGTCAGTGCCACCTGCTGAAAGGCGGGTTCTTCGCTGTTTTCGGTGGAATACGCAGTGGAATCCCGAAGTCCGAATCCCGAATCCCGAAAGAAATCCGAATTCCGAGATCCGAAAACAAGCCACATCCATGAGGGGAGCCACCGACGCCTGTGGCCGTCGCCGGGCTGGAAAAACGCCGCGTTTCAACGTGAAAAGCGAACCGGCCACCAACCGCGTGCCAGCCATCGGATTCCGGCTTCGGTATTCGGTATTCTTTCGGTTTTCGGCCCTCGGATTTCGGATTTAGCTGGCCCCCATTCCGTTCAAAATAGCGAGAAGCCTTGGAATATCACGGCCTGATCCGTAAGTTCCCGGCGTTATTGGGCTTCCACCGCCGGCGCCGTCTTGAGTTTGCGCGGCGGATCGAGATACCGAAACGCGTTGTTGGGGTTGCCATTATCGTAGGCGAACGCGTCGCGATGATTCAGGAAGTATTTCACCAGTTCCACCGGGATGGCAAAGCCAAGACCTTCGCCGAAGTTGATTTTCATGTTCGTCACTCCGATCACCTCGCCCCGCAGGTTGAACAGCGGCCCGCCGCTATTGCCGGGGTTGATCTGCGCGGTCGTCTGCAAATACAACTGCCCCTGCATCTCGCGCGTCTTGGTGCTCAGGATGCCCTCGGTGACCGTGCGTTCCAAACCCAAGGGACTCCCGATGGCAAACACCCGTTCGCCCACCGCTAGCAGGTCGGCATCGCCCAACAGCACCTTCGCAAACCTGGGGGCATCCGCGTCTTCGATCTTCAGCAGCGCCAGATCGGCGAACTTATTGATCGCCACGATGCGCGTTTGCTTGAAGGTCCGGCGTTCCAGTTGCCCGGCGCCTTGCTGATAGACTTCCACGGAAATCTGGGTTTCCCCTTCGATTACATGAAAGTTGGTGATCAGGTATCCCTCTTCCTGGATGATGAAGCCCGAGCCCAAGCCGCCGGGGGTGCGCACCTGCACCACCGACTGCCCGAGTTGGGACACCAACTCCCGCACCGAACGCTCGGCGGGCAGAGAGCTGGCGGTGCTATACAAACCGGATTTGACTTCGGCAGTGACAACCACCGCGTTAGTGGCGCTGCGGGCTTCCAGCGGGTCATTCTTGATGATCTTGGAAATCTGGTTGCGCGGGATGGCCAGCATGGTGTACCCGAGGTCCACGAACACCTGGTCCTTCTTTTCCGCAATGATTTTGCCGGTAATCGCGGCTTTGTCTTTCAATTGAATGACTTCCGCGTTCATTCCGGCGGTCGCGCCCAGCAGCACGCCCAACATGGCAGTACGCACGTTCATGTGCGGTAAGGTATCCAGTCTTGCGCGGTTCGACAAGGCAGGACCGGGGAAAATTTCAAACGCACCGCCCGCGCCAGAGTGCGGGCACCGCCATTGCGGTTGCGTGGTCAGCCCCGATGCTGAGCGCGTTCACCACTTATTGCGATCCTTTGGTATAAGCATGGCACCGCTGAATAGAGCCGATGGCGCTAATGTTTTTTCTATAAATTCCCATTGACTCACAGACAAAAATGGCGCAAACCTACTCTCGTGAGCCGTGTTTCTGACAATCGCAGGTCAGCCAGCCCGCGCCAACGCGCGGAGACCAAGGCTGATGCCATGGCCAAACGTCGGCAGGCCACGCCCGCTCCTGTCGAGAACCAGCAGACGCTCCACGAATTGCAAGTCCATAAAATCGAACTGGAGGCGCAGAACCAGGAACTGCAACGGACCCAGCAGGACCTCGAAGCCAATGCCCAACAAATCGCCGAGCGCAACTACCTGCTTGCCAGCGCCGCCCGCATCGCCCACCTGGGCACATGGAAATGGAACTTCCACGACAACTCGAACGAATGGTCCGAGGAACAATTCCACATCTTTGGCGTAGCCCGGACTGTGCAACCCTGCGCGGAGGTCTTCTATAACGCGCTGCACCCGGATGACCGCGACACGGTAAAGCAAGCCATTGCGCAAACCCTCGCCGGCATCCGCCCCTATGAGATCGAGTGCCGGGTAGTCTGGCCCAGCGGGGAAATCAGGCATGTCCTTTGCCAGGGCGAAGTGGAACGGGACCCCGCCGGCAAACAAATCGCCATGATCGGCACCGTGCTGGACATCACCGAACGCAAGCGCATGGAGGAGGCACTGCGGAAGAGCGAGCAGGAGTTCCGCACCCTGGCTGAAGCGGTACCGCAAATGATCTGGGCCACCCGGCCCGATGGGGAGAACATTTATTGCAACCAAAAGTGGGTGGATTATACCGGTCTGACGCTGGAGGAAATCATTGGCGATGGCTGGAGCAAGCCGTTTCACCCGGACGACCAACAGCGCGCACGGGACGCCTCGCAACTGGCCACGCAAAACGGCTCCCCGTATTCACTGGAATGCCGGCTGCGCCGTGCCGATGGCGCCTACCGCTGGTGGCTGATCCGGGGTGTACCGTTCCGCAACCCAAGCGGCGAGATTATCAAATGGTTCGGCACTTGTACGGACATCGAAGACCACAAACACGCGGAAGAGGCGCTACGCGAGAGCGCGGAGCGTCTGCAATTTGTATTGCAGGGAAGCCAACTGGGATTCTGGGATTGGAACCTTGCCACCAACGAGGTCAAGCGAAACGACCAGTGGGCCAACATGCTCGGTTACCAACTTCATGAGATTGAGTTTAGCGTCAAACAGTGGATTGACTTTGTTCATCCGGATGACCAAGCCAGGGCTCTTCAGGCGGTTCAGGATCATCTTGAGGGGCGAACACCGACACACCGAATTGAATACCGGATGCGCACGAAGGATGGACACTATAAGTGGATTTTTGATCAAGCCCAAGTGGTGAAACGGGATTCCAACGGACGCGCCCTGCGGATGAGCGGAACCCACACCGACATCGAACATCTCAAACGCGCCGAGGCCGAGCGAGAGCGGCTGGAAGCCCAAAACCGGCAACTCCAGAAAGCCGAGAGCCTGGGTCGCATGGCTGGGGCCATCGCCCACCACTTCAACAACCAACTCCAGGCCGTGATGATGAACCTGGATATGGCCACGGACGAATTACCCCACAATGCGGGGGCATCCCAATACCTGGCCGAAGCCATGCAAGCCGCCCGCAAAGCGGCGGAAGTGAGCCGCTTGATGGTCACCTACCTGGGACTGACGCAGGTCAAACACGAACTGCTGGACCTGGCCGGTGTTTATCAACGGTACCTGCCCATGCTGCGCGCCGTCATACCGCAACACGTGATATTGAAAACCGACCTGCCCGCCCCTGGTCCCAGCATCCAAGCCAACGCGAACCAGCTTCAACAAGTATTGACCAACCTGCTCACCAACGCCTGGGAGGCCAGTGGTGACAAACCCGAAACCATTCGCGTGACCGTCAAGACCGTTCCGGCCAACGATATCCCCACCGTCAACCGCTTCCCCATTGATTACCAACTGCGCGACGAGGCCTATGCCTGCCTGGAAGTGGCTGATGCGGGCACCGGCATCCCGGAATCGGACATTGAAAAAATCTTCGACCCGTTCTTCACCACCAAGTTCACCGGCCGGGGCATGGGCCTGGCCGCGACGCTGGGCATTGTGCGGGCGCATCACGGGGCCATCACTGTGGAGAGCGAACCAGGCCGGGGAAGCATCTTCCGCGTCTTCATCCCGCTTGCGGCGAAAGCCGTACCGCCAACATCGGACCCAATGGGCAAGGCCACAACCCCGGAGATGGCTTGCACCGTGCTGTTGGTGGAAGACGAACTCACCTCGCGTAATGTGGTCGCCATCGCCCTCAAACGAATGGGCTTTACGGTGCTGACGGCGGCGGACGGCGTCGAGGCGGTGGAACTCTTCCGGCAGCACCAGGCGATCATCCGCTGCGTGCTCTGCGACCTAACGATGCCCCGCATGAACGGCTGGGAAACGTTGACCGCGTTGCGCCAACTCGCACCCGGCCTCCCGGTGATCCTGGCCAGTGGTTACGGCGAAGATCAGGTAATGGAAGGCCATCACCCGGAAATGCCCCAGGCGTTTTTGGGCAAGCCTTACGAATTGAAGGAACTGCGCCAAACGCTCGCACGCGTGTTGGCCCCGGCCACCGACTGAATCCGGCTACGAAAGCAAAAGGCCGGCTTGCGCCGGCCTTGTTGCGTGAAATGATTGGGCTTCCGGTTACTTCTTGGGTTCGCTGGCCGGTGCCTTGGGGGTGCCCGACGGAGGTTTGGGCGGTTCCACCGGCTTCAGGCTTTCGTCCAGAATTTCAATCGCGGCCTCACTCTTCATTTTCTCCAAGAAGGGCTGCATCTGCTTGCGCACTTCCTGGCCTTGCAACCCCTTCTTGATGTCTTCGGACACCGCCGCGTATTCGGATTTTTTGGCGGGAAACTTTTCCAGGGTCTTGATGATGTGATAGCCGAAGGTGGTGGTCACCACGTCGCTGATCTTACCAACTTCCTGGCCAAACGCAGCCGCCTCGAACTCGGGCACCATCTGGCCGCGGCCAAAGGTGTATTCGCCGCCTTTGTCCTTGGAACCAGGGTCATCGGAAAACTCCTTGGCGAGCTTGCCAAAGTCTTCGCCCTTCTTGGCGCGTTCCAGAATGCTCTCGGCCAGCTTGCGCTTCTCCGCCTTCTTGGCTTCGGGCAAATCTTTCTTCTGGGCGGGGTTTGGGGTGGGATCTTCCGAATCCTTGGTGCCGATCAGGACATGCGCGGCGCGCACGCGTTCCGGTTCCTCGAATTGCTTGGCATTTTCGTCGTAGTATTTCTTGGCATCGGCATCCGAGATGGTGATTTTGGAACGAACTTCGCGCCCGACGACTTCGTCGCATAAGGCTTGTTCGGTGACGCGGTTGGTGAACTGAGCCATGCTCATGCCCAGCGCCTTGATCTGGGTCTCGAACATTTCCGGGTTGGGCATGCGCTTGCGGGAGTCCGCAATGAATTTCTCCACCTGGTCTTTGGCCTTGGTTTTATCCTCGGCGGTGGCACGGTTGAGGAGCAGGTGGGTAATGACGAGGCGGTCAAGCAGCATGGCCTCATACTTGCCGCGCTGTTCGAGCGGGATTTGCTGGCCCTGGTTGCGGGCGTTGGCGGCCAGCAACGTGTACGCCTCATCCACTTCCGAGCGCTTGATTTCAATGCTTTTGCCCTTGGCCACGACTTTGTCCGGGAACAGGTCGTTCAGCGTCGCGGCGGGCGCGGCGGCAGGTTTATCCGCTTTGGTTTCAGCGGCAGTGGCGCAGGTCAGGGCAAAAGCCGTGAAGCCGGCGACGGTGAGTACGATGGGTAGTTTTTTCATTAGTTCTTCGGTTGCTTATGCCTTCGTATCTTCAGAGTGAGGAGCGCCATAAATAAATGGAGGCTGCAGGGTTTCTGCCCGCAACCGCCGGCGTATCAGGCACCAAAGCCGTCGGCGATAAAATGTTATATTGGGATTTCCGGGCTGAATTTATAATTTAACGGTCCGGACGTTAAAGATGTCGGGATCTTTCTGCATCTCCTCCACCACAGCCTCCGAGGGGACGCTATCGAGGTTTAAGACGGTGAGGGCCTGGCCACCGACGGCATCGCGGCTGAGGCTCATGTTGGCAATGTTGATGTTGTGCTTGCCCATCAGGGTGCCAATCTGGCCAACGATGCCCGGGCGATCTTTGTTATTGAAGATGCAAAGCACGCCGGAGGGGATGATCTCGACCGGTTGCCCCAGCAGGCGCACAATGCGCGGTTGATGTTTCTTGCCAAGGATCGTGCCGCCGGCGCTGACCTTCTGGGTGCCCGAGAACGCGGCGATGTGCAGCCATTCATTGTAATCGCTTTCCTCATTGGATTTGATTTCTTCCACCAGCACACCGCGCGAATTGGCCACGCTGCGCACGTTGACGGAATTCACCTCTTTGCCAACCGTCTGGGCCAGGAAGCCCATGAGCACGTGCCGGGTAACGAGGTCCGTGGGGATTTCCGCCGCCTTGCCGCCAAAGGTAATGACGATGCGATCATTGCGCTTCGGGGCCACCTGCGCCAACACCGCGCCCAACTTCTCGCCGAGGCTGAGGAACGGTTTCACGGCTTCGTACGTCTTGGCGTCCAAGCTGGGCATGTTCACCGCGTTGCGCACCGCCCCGGTAGTCAGGTATTCAATGATTTGTTCGGCCACTTCGATGCCGACGTTTTCCTGCGCCTCGTCGGTGCTGGCACCCAAATGCGGCGTCATGATGACCTGCGGTAATTCGCGCAGCGCGAAATCTTTCGGCGGCGGTTCCACTTCATAAACGTCCAGCGCCGCCCCGGCGACTTTGCCCGCCTTGATGGCTTCAAAAAGATCCTTTTCATTGACGATGCCGCCGCGCGCGCAATTCAGAATCCGCACCCCTGTCTTCATCTTGGCGAACGCCGCCGCGTTGACCATGCCCTTGGTTTCATCCGTCATCGGCATGTGGACGGTGATGAAATCCGCCTGGGTGAAGATCTCGTTCAGCTCGACCACTTCGACCTGCATCGCCTTGGCGCGAGCCAACGAGAGGTACGGATCATACGCCAGGACCTTCATGCCAAAGGCAATGGCGCGTTTGGCCACTTCGCCACCGATGCGGCCCATGCCGAGAATACCGAGGGTCTTCTGATACAGTTCCATGCCGGAGTACGCCTTGCGGTTCCATTCGCCCGCCTTCATCGAGGCATTCGCCTGCGGAATCTTGCGGGCGAGGGACATGAGCATCGAAAACGTCAGTTCGGCGGTGGAAATCGTGTTGCCGCCGGGCGTATTCATCACCAACACCCCGTGCTCGGTGGCGGCTTCGACATCCACGTTGTCCACCCCTACCCCGGCGCGGCCCACCACGCGCAAATGCTTGGCGGCTTCCATCACCTTGCGGGTGACCTTGGTTTCAGAACGCACGACCATGGCGTGCGTGTCCGCCACGAGCGGCAACAGTTCCGCCTCGGTGAGCTTCTGTTTGAGCACCGTGACATTGAACCCGGCACACTTTTGCAGAAGGGCAATGCCCTTCGGCGATACTGGATCACAGACCAAAATATTCTTCATAATAAAAACTGGCGGGAATCTAAAACAACCGGTCCGGCGGGTCAATGAAGGATTTTAGGCCGGCGGGAATCACGTTGCCGGTGAAGCGCTTGCATCCGCCACTAATAACCCGCTTACGGCGCAGAAAACGCCCTGCGGGGCAGGCGCGCTACTTCGTCGGCGCTTTGCGACCAGGCACGAAGGTTACCTGGATTTTGGTGAAGTTCTTCTGATCCGGGAAAACCTGCTTGGGCGTCGCCATCCCTTTTTCAAACGGGAAAACCGCCAACGGCCCGCCCCCGTTGTGGTCGGTGAATTCCACGACGAACCGATATTTGCCATCCGGCATGGACTGTTGTTTGCCGTCGCATCCGTCCCAGGTTGCGGTGCGCGTTCCGTGGGAACTTAGCGTTGCGCCGGTGGAACCATCCACGGCCGCGAGACCCGCGCGGGCCTGATTCCAAGCGCCAAGATATTTCTGCCGTTTGCCGCCAAAGCGCGTGATCGTCTTGACGAAATTGGTATTGGCATCCGTCACCCACACGGCCAGCACATTTTTGGGACTGTATTTGCCATGGGGATTCACGGTGGTAAATTCCAGCGTCGCGGTTCCCTCGGTCGCCGTAGCGCCGAACAGTCTGCCCGCCATCGCGAGCAGCAAAACGACCACCCACCCAGTCAAAAGTTGAGTTTGTTTGATCATAGCGTCTTTAAAGGAAATGGTGCGCGATATAGGATTTGAACCTATGACCCCTTCCGTGTCAAGGAAGTGCTCTACCCCTGAGCTAACCGCGCACGCGGTGGACGCGTATTAGGGAGAATCCCGGCGCATTTGGCAAGCGCGAATCTCAAAAAAATCATCCCCTTTACCGCCCGCCGGTTTCGTGCTAAGAGAAAGGCCATGATTATTGTTGCCCGCTGCCTGCTCGCCGCCGCCTTTCTGGGTTGGCTGTGTCAACCCGTCGCCGCCGAGGTGCGCCTGGCGCAAACCAATGGTGAATGGCGGGTGTCCGCCGCCGGTTATGAGGCGACGGTGGGAGCCGATGGCTGCCTGACGAGCTTCCGCGTCGGCGGCCAGGAGTTCTTCAAGTCCGCCGCCAAATTCCCGCGCGGATTGTATCCTTTCCTGAACGGGCTACTGCCCGTACCACAGGTCACGCGGGAAGCGGATGCGCTGGTGGCGCGCGGGGACAAGGTTTCCGCGCGTTATGAGTTTGCCAACAACGCAATCACGTACACGCTATCCAATCAGCACAAGGAGAAAATCCTGGGCGTGCTGGTGCTTGATCCTGCCGTGAAGGTGGTGAACGACGCCGGCAAGCTGCGAAAAACCCCCACGGCCAACAGCACGCAGAAAGTCACCTGGTTCGCGGGCAGTGCCAGCCTGGGCATGGAGGGCGGGTCGCGGATTTGGAGGCCGTGGGGCGACGGCTTACAGGTATGGGAAGTGGCGGTCGCGGCCAATGAGTCACAGCAGGTGCGCCTGACCGCCAACCCGGCCACGCCGGAGCAACTGGCCAAGGCCCGCGAGTTCGCCAACCGGCCACCGCCGCCACCACCCCAAGACCCGAAGGGGCCGATGTGGGATTTGGCGGCGTTATCCAAAGCGCCCAAGACCTTTCCGGCGGCGGCGTTTCAGACGAATGAATTGCAGGCGCTGTTTTTTGAGGGGTTGCCGTTCGAGGGCAAACCCACGCGGGTGTTCGCCTGGCTCGGGATGCCCAAGGTAAAGCCCGGTCAAAAGGTCCCAGGCATGGTGTTGATTCACGGCGGCGGCGGGACGGCATTCGCGGAATGGGTACGCCTGTGGAATGAGCGCGGTTACGCCGCGATTGCCATGGATACGTGTGGTTGCGTACCCGGTGGCAGTCATAAAGAGGGACGACCGCATCATGCCGACGGCGGCCCGGCGGGTTGGGGCGGCTGGGGGCAGATTGATTGGGCGCGCGAGGACCAGTGGACGTACCACGCCGTGGCGGATGCCGTGCTGGCGCACTCGCTGTTGCGCGCCTGCCCGGAGGTGGACGCCCAGCGCATCGGTTTGACGGGCATTTCCTGGGGCGGCTACCTGACCTGCATCGTGGCCGGGGTGGATTCGCGGTTCCGGTTCGCCGTGCCGGTGTATGGCTGCGGCTTCACGGATGAGCATGGTTTCGCCGGCAGCGTGAAGAGCCTCGGCCCGGAACGCGCCGCGCGCTGGATGCGCTGGTGGGATCCTTCGGCGTACCTGCCCAAGGCCGCGATGCCGTTCCTGTGGGTCACGGGCAGCAACGATTTTGCCTACACCATGAACGCGCTGCAAAAATCGTACCGCCTGCCCACGGGCGGGCGCAACCTCTGCATCCGCCTGCGCATGCCGCACGGCCACGGCGGGGCGGGCGAGAAGCCCAAGGAAATCCAGATATTCGCCGACAGCCTCCTGAAGGACGGCGCGCCGTTGCCGCGCGTGACCGCCCAAGGCCGCGAGGCCCGCACCGCCTGGGCCACGTGCGAATCCAAGGTGCCCGTGGCCAAGGCCGAACTCTGCTTCACCCGCGACACCGGCAAGTGGCAGGATCGCAAGTGGGAGCTGGCCCCCGCGCAGCTCGTGGCGGGCAAGGCCACGGCTCCCCTGCCCGACCAGACGAAGGTGTATTACTTCAACTTCACCGACGAGCGGGAGTGCGTCGTCAGCACCGAGCACGAGGAACTCCCGTAACGCCCCGCCATGGACCTTACCAACCCGAGCTGGCTCGATGCCAATTACCTCTGGGCTTCCGTCATCTGGAGCGCGGTCGGGATGGGCTATTTTGTTTATGGCAAGCGCCAGCAGGCTTTGGGGCCGCTGTTTGGCGGCATATTCATAATGGGTGCCTCGTACTTTATCACCTCCGCCGCCGGGCTGAGTGCGCTCAGTCTCGCCATTATGGCCGCGATTTACTTCCTGGGGCGGGATTAGTCGCACCGCCAGCCCGCAAATTATTCTTGTAACTCCCCCCGCGTTTCTTTACAACGATTGGCACATTTAAACGGTACCCAAATATAATATATGATGAAAACATGCTCTGTGATTACCACGGTTGGCAGCGCGCTGTTGCTCGCCGCCACGGTTTCTTCCGCTTCCACCGGTTCGCCCTTCTACGGCGATCCCCCGGATGAACGCCATGCCTGGGCCGTCCACGACCACAACCGCCCGCAGCCGCCCCGCGTGGAACCCCTGCCGGCCAGCTCGCTGGATACCAAGGCGCCCGCCGGAGCCGTGATTCTTTGCGACGGCACCGAGGCCTCCCTGGCCAACTGGGAAGCCGACAAGAACGGCAACGAACCCACCAAGTGGATCATCCAC
Organism: Verrucomicrobiota bacterium; assembly: GCA_037139415.1. Lineage (NCBI taxonomy): Bacteria > Pseudomonadati > Verrucomicrobiota > Verrucomicrobiota bacterium. The sequence continues at coordinate 12,748 of JBAXGN010000139.1, forward strand.
GACGGCGCGATGGAATGCGTGCCGAAGTCCGGCTACGTCCGCACCAAGCAGAAGTTCGGCGATTGCCAGTTGCACGTCGAATGGGCCGCGCCGACCCCGCCTCAGGGCGAAAGCCAGGGCCGTGGCAACAGCGGCATTTTCCTCATGGGCGCGGTGGAAATCCAGGTGCTCGACAATTACAACAACCCGACCTACGCCGACGGTTTCGCCTGCTCCATGTACGGCGTGAACCCGCCCAAGGCCAACGCGCTGCGGCCCCCCGGCGAATTTCAATGCATTGATATCGAATTCCGCCGACCCGTTTACAAGGATGGCCAATGCGTCGAGCCCGGCTACGTCACCGTGAAATGCAACGGCATCCTCGTGCAGGACCATACGCAGATCGAAGGCGGCACCGGCCATCGCGGCCGCAGCAAGCCCGGCCCGCTCCCGGAAGTCGGCCCGCTCAAACTGCAGGACCACGGCAACCCGGTGCGTTTCCGCAACATCTGGATCCGTGAATTGCCGCCCCGCAGCGGCGCGATCACGACCTACGGCCCGCTGAGCGCCAGCGAAGTCGCCGCCCAGCGCAAAGAGACCGCCGCCACCCTCCGCAAGGACGCCGCCACCCTCACCGAACCCGTGGCCAAGGCGACCCGACTCATGGAATCGCTCGTCTATGAAAACGACGCCGCCACCCTCAAGCAAGTCGAACAGATGTTCGGCGAGTACGTCGGCAAGCTCAAGGCGCTCCCGGCGGACAAACTGAACGCCGCCAAAGATGAGGCCAAGCGCACCGCTGAATATTTTGGTTACATGGGTAAATTCAAACTGCTGCCGGAAGGCTTCGCCCCGAAGGCCGAGCTGACCCAGTTCGTCAAGCAGCAAGGCTGGGACAAGAAGAAGTAAGCGGACTCAGTCTCCCGAACGTTCTCTCGCACTGGCAGCCGTCCCAAACGGCTGCCAGTTTGCTTTTATAGCGGGGCCCAGGCGTCCTTGCGATTGCGCAGCCACCACCAGCGAGGATGATTTGATGCGCCGCACGCCGTTATTCTGGAGCAAATTCGTCCAACCCAAGCTGGAGAAGGATTGTAAGCGTAACGCCGAGCACCTCTTGACAAGAGGTGAGAGAACCATGAGAGGCGTCAGATAAATCGGCTCTGACGGTTATGAGGCGAGGCGTTGTAGCGCTGGCTGGTGGCGCTTCGACCAAGCCGCCGGGGTGACTTCCGGGATTTGGCGGTTGGTCATGTGGGGCAGGCGGGTGAGGACTTCTTTGAGATAGCTGTACGGGTCCAACTGACGGCGGCGGCAACTTTCAATCACCGTGTAAAGGATGGCACTGCGTTCGCCCGCGTCCGCGTCCCCAATAAAGAGCCAGTTCTTTTTGCCGAGGGCGGTGGGCCGGATGGCATTCTCGACCAAATTATTATCAATCTCCACCCGGCCATCATTGAGGTAAACCTCCAAACCCGGCAGTTGGCCTAACGCATATTCCAAGGCGGCACCCATGGCGCTCTGCGGCAGAAAGCGTTTCTTGGCCTGGAGACCGAGCCAGGCACGTTTCAGCCGCTGGACGATGGGGCGGCTCTGGCTTGCCCGGATGGCTTCCCGCAAGGCCGGACCCGCTTTCACGCGGCGCAATTCGGCTTCAATCCGGTAAAGGTTTTGGATCTGGCGCAAGATCCAGCCAGCCGTCGACGGGGCGGTTTCGCGGGCTTCATAGAACTTGCGCCGCACATGCGCCCAGCAGCCCGCCAGCGTGATGGGTTTGGCATGACTCTTGGCAAACGCCCGATAAGCGGTGTACCCATCGCATTGGACTGTGCCCGTAAAATCCACCGGGATGACGCGTTCCAGGCAGGCGGCGGCCCGGCTGGTGTGCCACTGGAAAAAGACATCGCCACCGGGACGACTGCCTGTCCATAGATACCCTTGCCGGGCCCGGCCGGCGCCGGGCTCCAGATAATCAATGGGCGTTTCGTCCACCTGCACATAACCACCCGCCATGACCCCGGTGCGAATCTGCTCATAGATGGGTTTGAGCCACGCGGCCGCCAGATCCACCCACCGGGCTAAGGTTTGGCGAGGGAGATAAACCCCATGGCGGCGTTGAAAAATCTGTTCCTGCCGATACAGCGGCAAGTGGTCGCAATACTTGGCGACCACGAGGTGCGCGATCAAGGCGGGGGTAGCCAGGCAGCGTTCTTGCAACGTCGGCGGCAAAGGCGCGATCACGGGCGGATTCTCCGGCTCCGCGCGTTGCACGTATTTACGGCGCACCACCCGTCGGCGCAAGAACCGCCCCGGTTCGTAATCCAGTTGCTCATTCACCTCCTGGCCGATGCAGCGCCACTGCTCCGGTTGGGCCTTGACCGGCTCCGGATCAATGACCTCTTCGATGACGGGCAGGTTCTCCGGCAGCCGGTTCACGCGGGCGTTGCGTGGGGCACGCACCGTCGGAGTTGGGGCGGGCGGCGTGGCGGGTGCGGGGGCAGCAGCCGGGGCGGCCCCGTGTGCCAGTCCGAGCAAAAGCTGGAGTTGCGCCGGATCGAGTTTTTCGCTGCTGGAGCCAAACACGCGGCGCACCAGCGCATCGATCTTTTGCCGCAACAATTCGTTCTCGCGCAGGCTCTGCGCCAACGCCGCCTGGCATTCTTCCAGGCGGCGGCTCAGTGCTTGTTCGCGCGGCGTCAGCGTCACGATGATCAGACGCTGGCCTTGCCGCGATGTTCAATATATTTGCAATATTATTTAAATTATTTTACGACCGCGACTCACCCCTCGCGCTCATACCACGGCCGCAGCTTGGCCCCGCGCAAATCCACCCCCTCGGTCAACAACGCCAGGGCCTCCGGGCGCACGCACAGCTTGAGCGTTCCCGGTGCGAGGGTCTTGGGCCAGGAGAAGGTGCCCTGTTCCAACCGCTTGGTCAGCACCCACAGCCCGGTGCCATCCCAGCAGAGGATCTTCAACCGATTGTGCCGGCGGTTGGTGAACACAAACAGCGCGCCTTGCCGGGGATCCTCGCCCAAGCGTTCGGCGGCCAGCGCGTGCAGCCCGTTGAAGCCTTTGCGCATATCGCACGCCTCGACGGCCACGAATACCTTGAGACTGCCGGTAAAGGTTAACATGGCTTCTGCTCCAGCGCCCGGACCAACGCCACCACCCACTCGATCTGGCGGGCATCCGAAAGCTCGGCGCGCACGCCCCGGGGAAGTTGCAAGCCCAGGGCCTTGCCACTGCCGGTCATGGGTACTTGGGTTTCCTGGACGACCGCCTCCAGCCAGCGAACCGTCGCGGGAGAGGCGCCAGCCTGCGAAGGGGGATTGGCTAACCCCCGCGCGCGCTTGCGGCGCAGTGCCCACGCCGCAAAGGTTTGATACTTGACGCCCACCAGCGCGGCGAACTTGGCCCCGCACAGGCCACTCTGTTCAAATTCGTTGAGCAGTTGCTCCCGGCGGCTGGGCGGGGTAAACACACGGCCACGCGTGTCGGTTTTGAGGACCAGCGGACTGGCTTCGGACGGCGGATTGTTCATCGTTGTCATAGCCGATGACTATGACAGTTCTACAGCGGTGCGCCAGAGGTGCTAGGCGTTACGCTTACGAAGGATTTCCAGGGTTTGTACCGCTATCTCAACGTCCCTACCCCGACGGCCCGAATCACTACCTGGTCAAAATCGAGGCCAAACTGGCAAAGCTACAGCGGAAACTCGCGACGATGCAGGTTATGCAGCCAGCTTGAGCGGGGTGCCCCCCTCAACGGGCTCCACTGGTTCGAGTCAGCGCTTCGCTCACGCTAAAGAATGCCGGCTTAGGCTGGCACTGCCGGTCGAACAGCATCGCGTGGTTGATCCGTCCTTGAATCGGGTAAGTATTCAGCCAGCTTCGCCCGTCATGCAGTCCCCAGAAGGTAACCCGGGTGACTTTATCCCGATGTTTGGCCAGTAGCCGGAACAATTCGGCGTATTGATCGGCCTGTTGTTTCAGGATTTCCGGCGGACAGATCGCTGCCTGGGGTTTTGCGCCCGGTTTGGCTTTCTCAGTCATGGCCAGGTCGGCGCCTGAGTTGCGCCGTCCCAGCACGTCCATGTCCAATTCCGTGATCATCACTTTCACGCCCGCCTGATAGAACTCCTCGATGCTCGCTTCCAGGTTGCGGAGCGGCACGCGGTCCAGCGCGTAATGCCCCTGGATGCCCACCGCGTCCAGCCGGCAACCGGCCGCCTTGAGCCGCGTGATCAGCTTCAGCACCTGCTTGCGTTTGCCCGGGCTCTCAATGTCGAAGTCGTTATAATAAAGCTGCACGTTGGGATCGGCTTCCCGCGCATACTGGAACGCCTTCTCGACGAAATCCTCGCCCACCGTGCTCAACCATTTGGAGCGTCGCAGGCCGTTCGGCTGGTGCTCATCAATCGCCTCGTTGACCACGTCCCAGCCCACCACTTGCCCCTGATAATGCTTCACCAGCGTTTGGATGTGGTTCTTCATCCGCTGCAGGACCAGCTCGCGCTTGGCCGGTTGGTTCCCGTCCTGGAACATCCAATCCGGGCATTGCTCGTGCCAGACCAGGCAATGGCCCACCAGCTTCATGTTATTGCTGCGCGCGAAGGCCGCCAGGGAATCGCCCGCCGCAAAGCGGAATTCGTTCTCGCGCGGCTCGGTCGGGGCGGGCTTCATGCAATTCTCGGCGGTCAGGCTGTTGAATTGTTCGCGCAACAGGGCCAGCTCCGTTTCTTTGAACGAGCCGGGCAACGACGGCACGGCGCAGCCGATATCAAAGTAGCCGCGGTAAGTTTCCTTGAGCGGCCGCGTTGGCGGCGCGGCCTGCAGGGAGGCGCAGAGGGATAACGTCAACCACACCGCTGGCAATGTCATGAATCGCTTCATCATAATCATACTCTACTTCCACAGGAACCCGACCAGCGTGCAGAGGATCGCGATCAGCGCGGCCACCAGCGATTCCCCGGCGATGAAGCCGGAGGCAATCGGGATGGAAAACACGTCGGCGTCTTTCTCATCCCACTTCATCCACAGCCACGCCAGCACGGCGCCGATGGCCATCGAGAGGCTGTTCTGAAACGGGATGACCCACGCCAACCCCAACCCCATCGCCGAGGGCAGGTACGGCGCGGTTTTGGGGAACAGCCGTTCCAGCACCGGCAACAGCACGCCCAGCAGCGCCCCGACCACAATCGCCCAGCGCGCCGTATGCGGCAACATCTGCACGCCTTGCGTCAACAGGTCTGCCACCGCTTTCCACATGTTGGCGGCGGGCGGGTTGAAGGCTTCCAGCGCGGCGCGGTCCGGCACCATCAGGTACCACGCCGGGATGATCGCCAGCGTGCCGAAAAAGATCCCGATGAACTGCGCGATGAATTGCTTGCGGGGATTGGCCCCCAGCAAGTAACCGCTCTTCAAGTCCGTCAGCAGGTCGGCGGAACTGCTCCCGGCGGAGGCCGTCAGGCCCGCCGCCGTCAGGTTGATGGTCACGTTGCCTTTCGCGCCGGGCAACACGGCATACAATAACTGCGTCAACTTCCCCATGGCGCCGATGGGCGTCGTATCCGTCTCCCCCGTGGCGCGGCAGCACACCAGCGACACAATGAACGACATCGCCACCGCCAGCAGCCCGAGGAAGATGTTAATCTTGAAGGCGACATATTGAACAATCACCAGCCCCACGGTGATGGGGATCAACCCGGCGATCAGCCACGTCACCGGCACCTCGATGGCGGCGAGCGCGTCATGCTGCGTGGTCTTCTCAGTCTTCTTGAACACATTGAAGGCGCGGCTCAGCGTGCGCCATTGCAGCGCCACGGACGTCAGGCTGGAGAACACCATGATCGCCGTGCCGCCCCAGAGCGCCCAGCGCACCGGGTTGATGACGCCGTTCTTCACCGTGAACGTGTGGATGTACCCCGCCACCCCGGCATTCGCCACATCCATCTGGTACAGCGGCGGCACCACCACATAATACAGCAGCACGGACCCCAGCAACATCGAGAGCGAGACGCGCAGGCCCGACAACACCCCCGCGCCGATCATCAACACGCTCGGCTCGAACGCCAGCCCGGCCAGCGTGATCTGCTTGAGCGGCGCGAGGATCCCGGCAAACGCGATCTCCTCCGGGATGCGCAACACCCGCTGCAACTTCTCCAGCCAGGCCTGCGGATGCTTCAGGCTGCTGAGCTGCTCGGCCAGCGTGCCCCACGTGCGGAACAGCCCGATGCCGCCCCCGATGATCATCGCGGCGATCAGCGAATACGCCTTCTGCATCGCCTCCCGCCCGTGCGAATACAGGCTGCGCAACGTCTCCGCCGCGGCGATCCCGCTGGGGAACCGCAGTTGCTCATAATTCACCATCTGCCGCTTCATCGGGATGGCCAGGAACACCCCCAGCGCCGCCGTCAAAAACACGAACGGCGTCAGCACATACCACGGGTGCAGCGCCAGCGTGCGCGCATCCGGCGCCGCCATCAACAACAGCGCCCCGAACGCCGTCCCCACCGTCGCCCCCGTGGAATACCCCGCCGCCGACGCGGTGGACTGCATGCAATTATTCTCCAGGATGCTCATCGGCGTGAGCCGCCTGCCGGAGAGCCCGCGCAACGCGTTCCAGATGACATACGACAACACGCACGCCGTGATGGCCACGCCGAACGACCACCCCAGCTTCAGCGTCGTGTACAAATTCGAGAGCGCCATGAACATCCCCAGGATGCCGCCCATCAACACCGCGCGCACCGTCAACTGCGCCTGCTTATCCCCCTGGTAATAGTGCGTGAACCAATGCTGATCCTTCTCCTCGGGCGTGGCGTTTTCGGGGAAGACGGGAATATCCGGCAATGCCTCCAAGGCATCCTCCGGGCTGGGCGCGCGTGTTTGATCCGGTTGACTCATGCGTTCCCCGCAGTGTGCGAAACTCCCCGCCCCGTGACAAGCGCAATCAATGAGTGGGGGAAACTAAACGGGCTTTTGAGATGGGGTGGAGGGGAGCAATGAACGACGCTGGTCAGTGGTACGCCGGACACCTGAGAAACGACAAACAACGGGGCGTAATCTGGCTTCGCCTGCACGCAGTGGTTGGGCAGCATTTGTCAATACATAGTGTCATAATGGTAAAGTATCACCGTAGGATTTCGACCATCCAGATCAAAGGTGACCAGAGCGAAGGTTCCCCACAGAGCCTTTGTGTCGTCCTCACCCCAGCGATACCGGTCGTCCTCAATAACTGCGCTGTGCTGCTCTGCCACAAAGGGTCGCTCGTGATACTTACGTTCGCATTCATCATTCGCCAGCTTTGCCGCCAACCGGGCAGCCTCAATGGCCGATATAGGCTGAGCAATGGTTCTGGTCGTCTCGACAACGAGGTGTGGACGATCATGACCTGAACTGACTGGGGCTAATTCCATGCATCCAACCAGAAGGAGAGGCGCTAAGAATGGAAGAAGCCCAAGCGGTCGTAGGTAGAGAAAATGCTTCATGCTGCCCCGCGCGAGTTCACCTATTGCCCAACAATCTTCCTGAACGCCCTTCCCGTTCATGGTTTCCGGTGGCCAGTTGGTTTTCATGGTGCCGACCATCTCTAAACAGGTCACTTTGGCGAATCCGGTGATTGCAACAATACCTTAAGAAAGGCGATATCCTGCTGGTCTTGCGGGCGGTTGGCCGCCTCTTTGGCCGTCAGCATGTTCGGTCGGGACAGACATTTGACTTTGGTCCCATGCTCCGTGAGGCAGGTTGCGGACTGGGCCTCGGCGGCTTCAAAACTCGGCACGCCGGGAAGCTTGAGGTGAAATTGGATTACCCCCCAACTGGTCTGGTACGTTTGCACGAAATTCTCGCCCCGCGGCCCCAATGGCAAAATCGGTTCCCGTAATTCCTCATCCAATAGTTGATTCAGGCGCTGGAAATTCTCTGGATCGCGGGGGGGAATAAAAAAATCCCAATCCATGGAAAACCGTGGCATCCCGAATAAGCGCATGGTTTGCCCGCCGATTAGCAAATAGCGGATGCGGTGCTGGTTAAACTGTTGGATCAATTCATCCATGTGTGGAATGTTGCCGGGCGTGTTCGCGGAGCAGCTTGGCTTTCCAGCGGTTCATGGCCTTATGGCTGCTGAACTTTTGCGGGGAGAATTTGGGCAGCGGGCAAGCCGGTGGCAGCGGCATCACCTGTGGGTTGGCCGCCCACAACCGTAGCTTCGCATTATAGTCATCCGTCACTTTCATGTTCGTAATCTCAATAGCGCTAGTATCCCGCCAAACCCTCTATAAGTCAAATCCGCTCTCGCTCCGTGACCAGCACAATCCATGAAGGGGGGAAACTAAAAAGGCCCCTCGGGTCAATGCGAAAGGGGGCGTGGGTTGGGCTCAATTCGGCATATAAACCACCACATTCGACCACGGGCCGTGGCCTTCGCGGCCAAAAGCGCGCATGCGGAACGCGTAATCCTTGCCGCGTTCCAAGCCGCCGATCTCCACCTTGCGGCAGGTGCCGGTTTGCGCGCCGATCTTCCAATTGGCGGGCACGGACCTGTCGCCCACGCAATACTCCACCTCGAACATGCGCGCCCCCCGCGATCTTGTCGCCCTGACCAACACCCAGCCGGTCTCCTTGCCGGGGCCGACCTTTAGATTTTGCGGCGCGTCGGGAATGGGCGGAGTCGCCACGCGGCTCTTGGCCAGATCATAACCGGTGCTCTCCAAAATGGTGCGGTCGCCGCCGGACTTGACCTGAAGATACCGGCCAAGCTCGCGGACCATCGCCTGCAACTCCGTCCGCAAAGTATTCTTCGTGGCGACTTTTCCCTTATCCCGATCCGCCGCCGCCGCCAACCCATCGGCAAACGCCTTCTGTTTGGCGGTGAACGCCGCCAACGAAGGAAACTCCGCCGGCCACGGCAACGGAAAATGCCCATTGCCCGTCAACCCATGCACCATCCCCAGCGTTTTACACGCAAAATTCGCGTCTCTGACATTTGAATAATCAAGCACCAATTTAACCATACATCCTCCAATCATCACCAGACTGCGCACCGCCCATCAGAACCATCCATCATGGACCGGCCCATAACGCGGCGGCACCAACTGTTGTTCTGTTCTCATATCACGGCACCATGCCGTGACTGTTGCTAATACCAAATGACAAACTTTCTAGTCCCTGGCAAGCAAGAAAACAAAAAAAAGAGCTATTGGCGGTTTTTTCAGTGTACCGGATGCTTCATCCTGTGTTATGGAATATCCATCCTGTGTTCTGTATGCTGTATCCTGTGTTCTGGAAGCTTCGCCAAGTGTTTCGAAATCTTCATCCTGTGTTCTGGAATATCTATCCTGTGTTCTGGAATATCTATCCTGTGTTCTGGAATATCTATCCTGTGTTCTG
>JBAXGN010000140.1 GCA_037139415.1 Verrucomicrobiota bacterium
GTATGCGCCTCGCTCGCGTCTCGCCAGCCGCCCAAAATCCTGCGCGCCTTAGCCTCATCTTGAAAGCTCATTGGAATAACGAAAGCTGAAGAGCAAAATCCGAACGCCGAAGAACGAAACGTCGAATGGGGTTTCAACAACAACCGGCGGCAAAGGTGATTTCCGGTTGCCTTGCGTTCCCGTTTCCGATAATTCTCTGCGCATGAAAATCACGAGGTATTCCATCGGGTTATTGCTTTTAGGGGCTCTGCCAATCCTGGCCGCCACCGCCACGGTGCCGTGGCCGGGTTCGCTTTACCTTGCGAATCATGGCTACTGGCGATTGCGCGTACCAGTGCAGGTCGCCAATGATGGGACGGACGCGGTGGTTGGCGAACCAGTCAGTTTTACCGTGCCGGCGCTGGCCGGAGCGCGAGTGGAATCGCTTCGCGTCTGCCGCCCGGATGGTGTGGAGTTGCTGTTCGATCTGCGCGACGCGCGGGGCGGCGTCAAGCGCACCGGCCAACTCGCCGTGGAGGATCAGTTGATCGTGCCCGCCGAGTGTGAGGCGAAAGCAACGGCGCCCTTGTTTGTCTATGCGGGTAACGATCAGGCGTGGGCGGTGCCGGATTTCCTGCCCGCCGGTTTCCGCAATGGTAGTTTTGAAACGGGCGAGGTGGCGCCGGAGGCGTGGGTACCGGCGATGACCGACGAGCAGCATGTGCTAACCTGGGAGAAAAACGGCGGCCGCAACGGCAGCCGTTGTGTCAAAGCGGAAGTGGCGGCGGGTGCGCCCGCGACTTGGGTGCAATGGCAGCAAACCCAGCTTCCCGTCACGCCTGGACGCACCTATCAACTGCGCGCTTGGGTGCGCGCGGACAACGTCACTGGCTACGCGGGTTGGTACATTCACGTCTATGGCGAGCGGGGAGAGGTCGTCAACCAGACGCTCAACGCCGGCAGCGGAGCCTTTGATTGGAAGCTGGTTTCCGTGACGTTTACCGCGCCGACCAACGCGCGCTCCGCCACCATCGGCACGGTCTTACGCGGCACGGGCCGCGCATGGTTTGACGACGCGGAATTCATCGAGGGCGGGGGTAAAAGCGCGCTCCGTGTTTTAGCAGGGCCGGTAGAGCGGTTGGAGTTGAAAAACGAAGCCGTGACAAAAATCAAACCCGGCCCGGATTTCCTGAACCGAGCCGAGGTGGTTGCCCGTAATTTCAGCGAGCGGACCGCTTCGCCCGCGCTGGTGCGGGTGAACTTGAACTACGCGCTGGCACGGCTGCCCGGAGTGTCGCACCAGGCCGCCATCCGCGTGCTGGCGGGCCATGGCGGAGAAGTGCCGTCGTATCGCCTGGGACGCGGCGGAGATTTATTGATCGCCACGGAGCTGGCGGCGCGCTCAGAGCAGTGGTTTCACGTTGGGTTTGGACCGGCGGCAAGGCCGGAGGCGACCTCGGCTCAACTTGATTATCAGCGACTGCTCGACAGCCCAGCCAATCTGGTCACCAACGGCAGCTTTGAGCGGGGCACCGACGCGCCGGAGAATTTCATCAAGCCCAAGTCGGGTGCCGCCAGCAAGGTGACGGCGGGGTTCAGCCCGGATGCCAAGTTCGGACAGCGCAGTTTGGAACTGGCCGTGCCGGAGAATACGAAAAAGGATTGGGTGGGCTGGAATTCTCAACCGATTCGCGTGAAACCGGGCGCGACCTATCTGCTGAGCGGCTGGCTCAAGGGACTCGGTTTAAAAAGTTCCGCCACGATGCATGCGCACTTTCACGATGCCAACGGCGTGCTTTGCAAATCCGGCGCCATGGCCAGCACCAGCCCCAATGTGAGTGGGGATTCGGAATGGGTGAACTCCACGGGCCTGCTCACCGCGCCATCAGACGCCGCCAAAATCACGCTGCATCTCACCATGAACACGTCCGGCACGCTCCGCCACGACGGCATCTTGTTGTGCGAGGTGATGGAAGGCCAAATCGAACACGTCCTGAGCGCGACGGGCAGCGCCCCGCCGCCCAACCAGCCGCTCCAGGTCTGGGAAGTGAATCCGCTGGTGAAAGTGTTCCCGGACACTCCACCGCAGGTCCAGTCACAAGGTGTACAGGTGGAGCTGGCGAAGAACGAATTCGAGCCGTTTCAACTGGCGTTGAGAGGCCGCTTTGGCGCAGCCTTTTCAAACGTGCTGGTTCGGGTATCCTCCTTGAAGAATAGCGCGGGGACCACCCTGCCGCCAGTGAACGTTGAGACGGTTGGTTTCGTGCCGATTGATCATCCCAGCGGCTACTACACCACCGACGTGCCGGATTGGTATCGCAAAGTCCCGCGCGGCAGCAGCCTGACCGATGGTTGGGCTGGCGAATGGCCTGATCCGCTCGTGCCTTCCGCCAGCTTCCCGCTCGCCACCAATCGGACGCAGCCCGTCTGGCTCACCGTTCGCGCCCCGCGCGACGCGGCCCCGGGCGAATATCGCGGCGAAATTAACGTCCTCGCCGAGGGCAAGTTAAGCACCACGCTGCCGCTCAGCGTGATGGTTCACCCCTTCACGTTGCCGGAGCGCACGCGGCTGCAGGTCATTTTCGATTTCCGCCGCGGTCCCGGCGGTTGGTACGGACCGACTGGCGATGCCCCGGGCGAGCGCGAGAAGTGGCTGCGCTTTATTGCCGCGCACCGGCTCGGCATCAGTGGCATCGAGCCGCCGCCCAAGTTCACTTACAAGGACGGAAAAGTTTCGATGGACACGACGGAGTTCGATGTGGCGGCGAAGTTCTGCTTTGAAGAGCTGGGAATGAACGTGAGCTACACACCGCAGTTCTTCTACATGTTCGGCTGGGCCTATCCGCCGAAAAAATTCTTTGGATTCGAGCCGTTCACGCCCGAGTGGACGAGCGCCTTCCAGCAGGCCTACCGGCTGTTTACGGATCACGTGTGTGCGAAAGGCTGGCATGACAAGTTCGTGTATTACATCTCGGACGAGCCTCACTTCACGCACGAGTTCGTGGTCGAGCAGATGAAGAAACTGTGCGCCATCATTCATGAAGTGGACGGTGAAATCCCGATCTACTCGAGCACCTGGCAGCATTGCCCGGCGTGGGATAACGCCCTCGACCTGTGGGGGGTGGGCCAATACGGCTGCTTCCCGGTGGCGGAAATGGAACGGCTGCAAAAGCGCGGCAAGACCATGTTGTTCACCTGCGACGGCCAGCAGGCGACCGACACGCCGTATCTCGCGACGGAGCGGATGCTGCCATACTATTGCCTGAAATACGGCATGAAGGGTTTTGAATTCTGGGGGCTTTCCTGGTGGACCTACGACCCCTGGAAACTGGGTTGGCACTGGTTCATCCGCCAGAGCGACGACGGCAAACGTCATTACTGGATTCGCTATCCGAATGGCGACGGATTCCTCAGCTATCCAGGCCAGCGCGTGGGTGTGGATGGCCCGGTAAGCACCATTCGTTTTGAACAAATCCGCGAGGGATTGGAAGATTTTGAAGCCATGTCCCTGCTGAAAGAGCTGATGGAAAAAGCCAGCAAATCGGGACGTTCGACGGCGGCGGGAGAGCGTGCGCTAACGCTGGCAAAAGACCTGGTGGTAATCCCGAACGCCGGCGGCCCGCGCTCAACGGAGATTCTGGCCGACCCCGATCAGATTCCCCGGATTCGCAAAGCGGTGAATGCGGCCATCGTGGAACTGGGTAAATAACGCGAGTGCCGCCCGCCGAAATTGAATCTGACGGACGCACCCGGACTAATTCCAATGATTAATTAAATCTTCCTCGGTAGGACGGATTGTGCTAAACTGAGAAATTCGTAGCATGAGCACTAAAAGCATCATATTTCAGCCCGCCCGCCGCACGCTCGGACGCTTGCAGAAGGGCGTGGTCAATGTTTTAGGCTTGCTGGATGAAACCAGCGCGTTCAAAGCGGCGTTGGAAGAGGAAAACCGGTTGAACACGCAGCGTCTGAATTTCCTGCGGTTGGTTGGGGTGTCCGGCTTTGCGGTGGCCCGCACTATCCTGGTTTACGGCTACCACCAGAACCAGTGGCGCGATAATTTGTGGCTGATCTGGGCGTATTGGATGCTGGCGGTATTTCTATACGTCGGCAGCCTCGCCGGCCGCACGTTCCAACGCCACAGCCGGCTGGGGGTGACGGTCATTGATGTCCCCTTTATTTTTCAGTTACACCTGATTGCCTTCGCCGACCGCCCCGACACCGCCGGTATGGCTGGCGTTTGCCTGGCCATGTTCATCATCACCATCTTTTTTGCCGGGTTGACTTCGGAAAACTGGCAAATCCTGGTCACCCTGGTGCTGACCGAACTGTGCATGTTCGGGTTACTGTCATTTAGCGGCGGACGGCCCACGGAAGCCATTGCCAGTCTGGTCTTGCTGGTGCTCGCCGCCGCGCTCGGTCTTTACACCAAACAACGGCGGATTGCCTTGTTAAAAAGCATCACTTCCGAGCAGGTGCGCCGGGAACGTCTGGGGCGTTATTTCTCGCCGCAGGTATCCAACTACCTCAATTCCCATCAGGGGGTCATCGCTGCCGGCATGAAGTGCAACATCACGGTGCTCTTTGCCGACGTTCGTGATTTTACGGCCCAAAGCGAAGCCATGCCCGAGGAAAAAGTGCTCGCGTTATTACGCGAATACCATGAGTGCATGGTGCAATGCATCTTTGATCATGATGGCACTCTGGACAAGTTTATCGGCGATGGCATCATGGCCTATTTTGGCGCCCCGGTGCCGCAAACCGACCATCCAATGCGGGCAGTGCATTGCGCCATGGCGATGGAGTTGGCGTTGGCGGAACTCAATGCCGCCCGGATGGCGCGCGGTGAAACTCCGTTGCGCATTGGTATTGGAGTTCACTCCGGCCCGGCGATCATTGGGGACATCGGCACGCCCGCCCGCCGGGAATACACGGTCATCGGTGACACGGTAAATGTTGCCTCACGCATTGAAGGACTCACCAAAGAATGCGGCGAAACGGTTCTGGTTTCAGAGATCACCCGACAGTTGGTGGGCAACACCCTCCAATTCAAGCCCGGCATCGAGTGCCAAGTGAAAGGTAAACGCAACCTGGTACAGGTCTTTGCGCCCATGACGGAACCCGTCATAAGCCAGGCCTGAGTTTTACAGAAGACTGGAGTTGGCGGATGATTCCAGATGAAGAAAATTGGCTTTTGAGTCAAATTTTCCAGAGAATGCCGCGAGGCACTCGACAATTTTTCAGGTGAAATCCGGGACGGAGCCCGATAGGCTAACCAGCATGAAATACTTGATCGCATTCATTGGGATGGCGTTGAGCGGCGTGGTGGCTGCCAATCCCAAGCCGGTACCGGAAACTCCCGGGAACGCCTTTCACCCACCCACCATCACAATCGCTGCTGGAGGACCGCTGGTTTTCGAGCACAGCCAGGATGCGGGACCCGACGAGACGTTTCTATTGATCGGCGACCAACTGACCACCACCTTGTTGGTGTGGGGAGGCAGTGCTGAGAATCCCGCCGGACAGGAATGGAAGTGCAAGGCGCAGTTCCTTACCAATGGTTTGCTGGCGGCTACGCTACCGGAACGCGCCGCCGATGGTCCGTTCCTCGTCTGGGCAAAAAACGGGACTGGATACTCCGCACCAATTGTGCTGAACCAACCGGTGCTATGGTGGTGCCATCCCGCCAAGGCTGCGGTGGGACAGACTGTTCGGCTGTTTGGCCGTAATCTGGCCCGCCGCCCGGATTTTGTGCGCGGTCATGTCTATATCGCGGCTGCGGGGCACCCTGGCGTTTGGGCGCGCGTCATTCGCAGCGGCAAATATGAACTTCAGTTTGAAGTGCCGGAGTCTTTGGCTGCCGGTGACTATCAAGTCTGGGTCCATGCGGGGAATGGCGGAGAATGGGGGTGGAGCGAACCCTTGAAAATCACCGTGACCGAGGCTGACACTAAATCCCTGCAATCCGTGAAATCGCTTGGTTCGGCCTCGGTCCAATTAAAGGCCGGCGTGAAAAGCAGCGAGGTGCAGGCGGCGATGGATACGCTGTCCACGCGCGGCGGTGGGACGGTACAATTGCCGCCGGGCAATGTGCCCTTTAGCGGTACCTTACGCATTCCCGCCGGGGTGACACTGCAAGGGGCCGGTCGGGAGGCAACCACGCTGCAATTGGTGATGGATCCGTCCGTTCACTTCGCCCGATTAAGCGGACCAGGATGGGGAACGGCACCGGGGGCGGTGCATACCGCTGGCGACACTATTGAGTACGATCTGGATATTCCCAAAACCGGTAACTGGACTGTTTGGGTACGGTACGCCACGGATATGTCTCCTTGGAAGCTACCTGGCGTTAGCGGGCACATGAGTTTGCAGGCGGATAACGCGGCACCGGTATTACTACAGAATCTGGAAAATACCGGCGGTTTTGGCGCATTCCGTTGGACGAATTCCGCAACACATGCCCTTACCGCTGGTCATCACAAACTGACTTGGAAAAATGTCAAAGGCGGTGGCGTCAGCCTGGATGCGTATGTATTTGCCTTGGATCCAGCTTATGTGCCCACCATGTCGCCGCCGCCAACCAATTCCAGCACGGTGGTCGTGTTGCAGGGCGAGGATTGCACGCGCTTCACCTCCAAAGATGGCGCGCTGCCGGGTGGCGAACGTGCGGCAGTTTGGCTATGCGGAGACCATGCGGGGGTACGAGATTTGAGCATTGCAGGCAATGCCCAGGTCAACTTGGGAATTGCCGTGCGGTCACTCGACCCGTTGGTTTGGCTGCAGGGCATTCGGATCGAGCGCGTGCGCGTGGCCGATTGCGAGGGGAAACAAGGGGAGAATTGCGGCGTGTATTTCCGCAAGGCCAGCGATTCGCGGGTCTGCGATAATGAATTATGGGGCCGTGCGCCGCTTTTCATTTCCGGCGCGCGCACCACCGAGTTCGCCCGGAATCGTTTGGTATCGGTCACCCGCTTTGGGGGGAATGCCGAGGCGGCCATCCTGGGCCGTAATGAAACGATCGAGGAATGCCTGATTGAAGGGAACGTCGTGGCATCCCCCAGCGCGGCATTGAGCGGCGGTCCCACGGCCCGAAGGCTGATCTGGCTCTCCACCGGGCATGGTTCCATCACCCATAATTGGCTGGCCCGAAACGGGGTGGAACCGGCCCTTGGGCCTGGAGCCACGGTGGGCACTGGCCAAGCCCGATTCGGCGGGGTTGCCGGCACAGATCAAAATGTCGGTGAAATGATCTTATTCGAGGCTAACCATCGAACGATGTTCTTTGGCTCGCTGGCGGACGCGGACGCCCAAGGCGTATTGCTGCCAAAAATAGTGCCGCCAACCCCGGATAACCGTCTGGGCAACGTCAAACGCGACCAACTCGCTCACGACACCGCCGGCAATGAAACTCCATTCTGGCCACCGGACGCGGATGATGGCTCGGAGGAACCACCTATCAGCGAGTACTATGTGACCATTTTTTCCGGCCAGGGCCAGGGCCAAACGCGGCGGGTCATCCGCCGGGTTGGCGAACGGCTGGTACTTGAGAAACCATGGCGGGTACCGCCCCGCGCCGGGTGCATCGTGGCGGTGGGGACCGGTTATTATCGAAATCACATCATGAACAATTATACGCCGGATGGCATGACGGGCATCCAGTTGTGGATTTCCTGCGTCGAGAATGTGATTGCGGGTAACACCATCGCGCGCCAGCGCAAGCCCGGCTTTTACCTGTACGCCAACGGCACCACCCTGGCCTCCTCAATGCCGCGCACTTGGAATCGCGGGATCAGTCCGCTCTTTTGGAATGTCACCGAGGGGAATCGCACCGAAGAATGCAGCGCTGGTGCCTTGGTAACCAGTGGCGACGCGCCAAACCTGCCGGTCGAATTTCCCCGCGCCTTGGGCAACGTGCTTCGTCACAACTCCTTTATCCGCAACCGCACCGACGGCGTCATTCTCACTGCCAAAAAGACCATGGAAGTGGCGGGAGACCGTGCGGTATCCGTCGCAGGGACGATTGTGGAGTTCAACGTGGTGCGGGATGCGCAAACCGGTTATCATGCGGCCAACGGTTCTGACTATACTGTCTTTCGGCGGAATCACGCCTATTTTTGGTATCCGGTTTCCACTGGCACAAATGCGCCGGTGGCGTTTCAGACGGATGTAACCAATGCCGTGGTGGTGCTGGAGAAGAACACCATCGAAGGGATTCATGGCGTCAAAGACGGCAGCAGCATTGACTGGAAACGTGCCGACGGAACCACCCAACGCCTCCCGGAGAAATAAGAATTACACCATGAAATTTATTGGCTGCGGCGGCGTAAAACTGCCCGGGCGGGCGCGCCATCCCCGTCCACCAATTTCAGCGGCAAACAGATCAAATCATAATCGCCGGGTTGAACGTGCGATAAATTCAATCCTTCGATGATCCAGATACCCGCGCCGAGCAGGGTGCGATGCGAGGCCGTGCCATCCTTGTTGTAACCACCCACCGAGAGGTAATCAATCCCGACGGTCAGCACTCGCGCCTCAGCCAGGAAGCGGGCGGTATCCGCTGGAATATAGACAAAATCCGGATCGAACGGCGCGTTTTCCCAGTTGCGGGAAGAATTGCGGGTCTTGAACAACAGACGTTCCCCGGCCTGTAACTGATACTGGATAAGCTCAGCGGGGGAAATAGTGTGGGCATCACGAATTTCCAAGACACGACACGGACCGATGATCGCATCGAAGGGCACGGTGTCAATGCCGGTGCCGTCCCGCAGGAAATGCCGGGGGGCATCCATGTGGGTGCCGGCATGGGCGCTCATGTGAATGGCGGAGAGGTTGTTGCTGGCGCCTGCCGCTATCGCGTGGAGGGATTGTATGTCCACCGGCGGATCGTTGGGCCAGTGAACCATCCCGGAAAACACCGGAACACTGATATCCAGCCATTCAGATTTCATAAAGCAAACATGCCATCATTTGGCGTGTAAACCAACGCCCAACCCAAAGTCCAAACCCACCACCTCGCCATTCGCTAATTTTGCGCGGACGGCGCGACGGCTTCGACGGTTTTGAAATCCACCTGGCCTTGATACTCGTCACTGGCTTCGAGGAACATCCGATAGGGGATGTTGGCCTGCAACGGGTCCGGACGGGCACGCGGCACACTGGGCTTCATGCCTTTGATCGGTGCGCCATAGATGATAATCTTGGTCGGCTGCGAGGCGGTATCCGAAATCATGTGCCAGATGACGCGCGGATGTTTGTTGGTCTTGATGTCATCCACGGAAACGACCTTGAGGCTGGTGAGACGGTATTTGCCATCCAGCATAAAAGTTACGGGAAACACATCCGGATTCAATTTGGAGGTGCGTCCGGGGCGAATGCTCGGAGTAATTTGAATAGACGGCTTGCGAAACCAGTCATTCATATAGCAGTAAGCGACTCCTAAGAGCAGGAGCAGGCACAGTGAAAATATGTTACGTCTGGTCATAAGATCAACAGTCTCAGTGGTTATGACCCTCCGACCGTGCGGAAGGTTACAACCGTTTGCATAATGGTTGGACGTTACAGCGGCGATTATAATTCGTCTTTTTTTGAGAAATAGCGCGATACCGAACCAAACATGAAAACAATCTTGAAGCACGATAAGCGTTCCCAGCCGTTTCTGGCAGGGTTCGCGTTTACGTTGATTGAGCTGCTGGTGGTCATCGCCATCATCGCCATCCTGGCCGGCATGTTATTGCCGGCCCTGGCCAAGGCCAAAGAGGCCGGGCGCAAAATTTACTGCATCAATAACCTGAAACAGCTTGGGTTGTCGTTTGTCATGTACGCGGATGACTATGATGACTTGGCGCCCTTGCGCCGCCATCCGGCCTGGCCAACGGTTCTGCGGGACAACTACAAGGATTTGAAAATCTTGGTGTGTCCGACCGATGGCCCGCTGTCTCCCGCCACTGGCACCAGCACCTCATTCTCAGTCGAAGATCGCAGCCCCCGCAGTTACATGATCAATAACTGGAATGATTTTTATGCGGACCCAGATCCGTCGAAGGTGGATTTCAATCTCATCAGCGCGGCTATGGGAACCAATGCGTTCAAAGTGACAAATATCAAAAAAACCTCAGACACGATTATTTTTGGTGAAAAGGCAAATGACTCTCCCCATTACTTCATGGATTTGCTCGAAGATACTGGCGGGGTTACCGGGAATGATTATACCCAAATCGAGCATAGCCGCCACATGAGCACCGGCATCGCCAATTCCCGCAGTGGCGGGTCGGATTTTGCGTTTGCGGATGGCAGTGCCCGTTATTTGAAATATCCGCACTCCATGGCGCCTGAAAACCTCTGGGCGGTGGTGGATTATTACCGAACAAACAGTGCCTTTGTCATACCTTGATTGGGCGCGAAACCGTGTCACCTGCAATCCCAGACCCATTTTTTATCTGAAAACATGCCGCCTTCCCTGTGAAAGAACAACCATGAAAACAATTTTGAAAAATAAGCAGCGTTCCCAGTCGTTTCCGGCGGGATTCGCGTTCACATTGATTGAACTGTTGGTGGTCATCGCCATCATTGCCATTCTGGCTGGCATGTTGCTGCCGGCTCTAGCCAAGGCCAAGGAGGCCGGCCGGAAGATTAGTTGCCTCAACAACCTGAAACAGCTTGGGTTGTCGTACGTGATGTACACGGATGATTACGAGAGTCGCACGCCGGCACGGTATTCAGCCGCCTTGGGCACGCCCGCCTGGCCCACGTTGTTGAAAAGTGGCTATCAGGATCTGAAAATTTTGATCTGCCCCACCGATGGTCCAAACCCAGGTACTGGTGGCGTAACCACCAATGCGGCGGATTGCGCGCCGCGCAGTTACATGATGTGCGGATTCAATGATTATTACGCCACGGTGCTGGGATTAACTTGGGCTGACTTTCCGGGATCCTTTAATAAAATTACTCCCCTGATGCAGAGCAACTCCATGAATATCGCCCATATTACCGACACCTCGGACACGATTATTTTTGGCGAGAAAGAGACCGTCTCAAAACAATACTACATGGATATGCTGGAGTCTCCGGCTGGCAATGACCAAACGGAGTTGGAGCACAGCCGGCACATGAGTAGCGGGACCAATTCCGCCAGTGGCGGTTCCAATTATACGTTTGCGGATGGAAGCGCCCGATATTTAAAATTCCCGCGCTCCATTCAACCGATCAACGTGTGGGCGGTTGAACCGAATTATCGGAATTATTTCCAATAGCCCGGTCGCCTCTGGAACCTGGTCAATTTAACGTCCATCTCCACTGGCGGGAGGGCTGACCCGCTTCCACACGGCGGTAGGCTGCTTCACGCTGAAAGGTACCCGCTGCCCCGGGCTCGTATGGGTGTAGAGGGAGTACTCGAAGGGAACTTGCTGGTAGTGCCCTGCCAACAGTTTGCTCAGACGGTACTGAAGAATGAACAGGAACCGAAGTTTGCGTGCCCAAACGGGAGCCAGGCTGGCCAGGTCCTGTTGCTCGCGCACAACGCTCGGTTTCAGGCATAGATTGTCTCCAGTATCCGTAAACACCGAGGTAAATCGTGGCAAAACCGCCATGGGCACCCGCTGCTTGATCAGCCGCTGAAGCCATTCTCCGTCACCAACGATTTTGAACCGGGTGTCAAAAAACATCTGACGCTCAGTGATCAACCGACGGCGGAAAAACGTGGCGCAAGTGAGCGTAGCCAGGTTACCGGAAACCAGCGTGTGGTAGTAGGTTGGCAACACGGTGCGGCGATGACACAGGTACCGTCCCGCACTGTCCACCACCACCGCGTCCCCAAACACCACCTCCACTTCGGGATGTCGCTCAAAAAATTCACCGACCGCCGCCAGTGTACCGGGCAGATATTGCTCGTCGCAATTGAGATAGGCCAAAATGTCCCCGGTTGCTCGCCGCAAGCCACGGTTGATGGCGTCATACATGCCCTGGTCCTTTTCCACCACGGCTTTCACACGCCGATCGTACGGTAGCCAATCCAAAGTCCCATCATCAGAACAGCCATCCTGCACCAGATGTTCCACCGCCATCTCTTGGTCGGCAACCGAGGGGATGCAGAGTTTGAGCCACTGGTTGCTCCGAAAACTGGCGGTGATGATCGAAAAGGTCACACGCAATAAGGAAATGCCTTTTCCGGGTCCACTCCAAGGTCCTTGATGGCCTTGGTCACCACGGCGGGTTTAATCGCACCTTTTTGGCAAAGCGAGTACAGGGTGGCGATCACCGTGCTTTCGGCATCCACCTCGAAGAATCGGCGCAATCGCTCGCGCGTGTCGCTGCGGCCAAAGCCGTCCGTGCCCAGCGTCAGCAACCCGCCCGGCACCCATGGGGCAATTTGATCCGGCACCAGTTTCAGGTTGTCGGATACCGCGATGAACGGCCCGGCCTGTTTTTCGAGAACCGTTTCCAGATAGGACTTCTGCGGTATCTCCGACGGGTGCAGCATGTTCCAGCGTTTGACCCGCAGGGCCTCGGACCGGAGCTGCTTGTAATTCGTCGCGCTCCAGACATCTGCGGACACATCGTACTTCTCGGCCAGGATTTGCTGGGCCTTGAGCGCGGAGCGCATGATGGTGCCACTGCCAAACAGTTGGGCTTTGTGTTTCAGTCCATCCGGTCCAGTCTTGAACTTGTAGAGGCCCTTCAGAATGCCCTCTTCGACCCCGGCGGGCATGGGCGGCATGGGGCTGTTTTCATTATATAGGGTGAGGTAATAGAACACTTCCTCGCCTTCCTGGTACATGCGGCGCAAACCGTCGGCAACGATCACAGCGATCTCGTAGGCAAAGGACGGATCGTAGGTCAGCAGCGTGGGGATCGTGCTGGCCAGGATCAGGCTGTGGCCATCCTGATGCTGCAACCCTTCACCGTTGAGGGACGTGCGGCCCGAGGTGGCCCCCAGCAGGAAACCTTTGGCCCGGATGTCTCCGGAAAGCCACGCCATGTCCCCAATGCGCTGAAACCCGAACATCGAGTAGTAAATGTAAAACGGAATCATCGGCACCCCATGCGTGGCATACGCTGTGCCGGCGGCGATAAAGGAGGCCATGGCGCCCGCCTCGGTGATGCCCTCCTCCAAAATCTGTCCATCCTTCGCTTCCTTGTAATAGGAAAGCGATTTATGGTCCACCGGTTCGTATAACTGGCCTTTCGAGGAATAAATACCCACCTCGCGAAACATCGTATCCATGCCAAACGTGCGGGCCTCATCGGGAATGATGGGTACCACGTTTTTCCCGATGCTCTTGTTGCGGATCAGGATATTCAGCAGGCGCACGAACGCCATGGTCGTGGAGACGGCGGACGACGAGCCTTTCAGCAATTCGCCAAAATCCGCCAGGGTGGGCGTGGTTAATTTGGGCGCGCGGGTCTTGCGCTCGGGGATATAGCCGCCCAGCACCTTGCGACGCGCCAGTAGGTAATTCTGTTCCGGGCTGTTCTCCGCCGGACGATAAAACGGCGTCTCGGCAATCACCTCGTCACTGATTGGGATGCCAAAGCGAGCGCGGAACTCGCGCAATTCTTTTTCGTTCAGCTTCTTTTGCTGATGCGAAATATTGCGGCCTTCGCCGGCCTCGCCCAGGCCATAGCCCTTGACTGTTTGGGCGAGAATGACCGTTGGCGCACCCTGATGATCCATCGCTGCCTTGTACGCGGCATACACTTTGCGACGGTCATGGCCGCCGCGCATCAATTTGTGCAACTGATCATCCGAGAGATGATTCACCAACTCAAGCAGCGGAGGATACTTCCCAAAGAAATGTTTGCGAATATACGAACCCGGCTCCACGGAATACTTCTGGGATTCGCCGTCAATGGTCTCCTCCATGCGACGGCGGAGCAGGCCGGTTTTGTCGGCTTTTAACAGCAGATCCCAGTCCGAACCCCAGATCACCTTGATGACATTCCAACCCGCCCCCAGGAAGGCGGATTCCAGTTCCTGGATGATTTTGCCATTGCCGCGCACCGGCCCATCCAGGCGCTGCAAATTACAATTCACCACCCAGATGAGATTGTCCAATTGTTCGCGGGAAGCCAAAGTTAATGCCCCCAGTGTCTCGGGTTCATCAGACTCTCCATCGCCCACAAACGCCCAGACTTTGGGCTCCGGTCCCTTGACCAGACCGCGCGCGGCCAGGTAACGGTTGAACCGCGCCTGGTAAATGGAAAGGATCGGCCCCAGTCCCATGGAGACGGTGGGGAACTGCCAGAAATTGGGCAACAAGTAAGGGTGCGGGTATGAGGGCAACCCGCCGCCCTCGGCCAGTTCCTGGCGGAAATTATGCAGTTGGGCTTCTGTCAACCGCCCTTCCAGGAAGGCGCGGGCATACACTCCGGGGGAGACGTGCCCTTGGAAATAGACCAAGTCGGCGGGCGTTTGGCCGTCGCCACCGCGCCAGAAATGGTTGAAGCCGACTTCGAGCAGCGTGGCGCAGGAGGCATAGGAGGAGATGTGTCCGCCGATGCCGTCGTTATCCCGGTTGGCATTCACCACCATGGCCATGGCATTCCAACGGATGATGCTCTTGATCTTGCGTTCCAATTCCGCGTCCCCTGGATATGCTGGTTCATCCTCCGGCGGGATGGTGTTGACGTAGGGGGTGCGTACCACGTGGGGCACTTCCAACCCCGCGCGCTTCAGACGCTCCACAAAATCGCTCATGAACTGCGCGGCTTCCTCGGGTTGTTGTTCCGCGAGCGTAACTTCGAGCAGGTTTTCCAAACAGGCCATGGCCGCTTTCATGGCGGACTTGGTAGCACGGCTGGGGCCGGCCATTTGCGTTGTCATTGTCTCGTTACCCATAAATCAATGTTCCCCGGAATGCTGAACGACCTTTCCGGATGGTTTTAACAGCGCCTAGCTGTCATTTAAAGCGGATAAGATAGACTCGAATCGGGCGAATTACAACTGTCCATTAACCTGCCTGTTAGCTGGCATAAACATGCAGAGTGCAGTGTGATAAATCAGATTTGATTTTTTGAATCATCCGGCGTCAGTTCTTCATTGAAAACCTTATGCAAAGATGGTATGGGGTACTTATGGTTCATGGTAAGCGTCCATGTAAAACGGGTTTTGGCCAATCTGCCGGTCAGCCGGCATCACACCCCATAACATTACGACAACACTACTTGCACTCCTGGAGTTCAGCGACTACGCCTTCATCGCCGGTATTGTGGTCATCTTTGCCGGTGGCGCCGCCTTCACCACGCGTCAGGACATGAACCTGGCTCGGTTGGAACGGCAGTTGCGGGAGCTTCAGCACAAGCTGGACGCGCTCATCAAACACCATGGCGTTGAAGTACCGTCACCACCGCCGTCCGGCCTATCGCCGGAGGTCGAGCGGATGGCCAAAGACCCAAGTCAGAAGATCGCTGCCATCAAACTCTACCGGGAGGAGAATCCCGGAGTCGGCTTGGCCGAAGCGAAGGCCAGGATCGAAGAGTTCCACCAGAACAGCCGATGAGATGAACGGGAATATCACAATCACTACAACCAACGCCGGATGGTATTTTGCGCACTGTTATGCGGTTTATGCCTTGTGGTTCGGTGTGACTGAGGTGTATCGGTTTGCATATGACACAGTATAAGACCGCCGCTTCGACCCTGCTGGTGTGGTGCTTGCTGCTTGGCTGTGCCAGCCCTTGGGTACCGCCAGAGCCGGAGCCGCCAGAATTACGGGAATTACGTCCAAAACTCGCCAACCTTAAGCAGGGAATGTCCGAAACCGAAACTTTTAAACTGTTGGGCCTAGACAGTTCCAAGATGGAGCCAAGCGGCTGCTTGCACGAGCAAAACTACGCCCGCTTCTATGAGCGGAATTACATACTTACGATTCATTTCGACTGCGAAGGCACGAATGGACTCGCGCTCGGCTGGGGGAAGATCACCACCTTCAAAAGGCGGGAGGAGGTTTGGCCAAAGTGAACCGGCATAACAAAATCACGAGAGCGAATGCGGGCGGGCCGCGCCAGTTGCCAATTTGGACACGCTGGACCGCCCGCGTCGCTCAGTTCCGGCGTTAGCATTTTTGCGGATACCATGGCTACGAACAACAGCCCAACACCTGAGCCAAGCAGAAAACCAGAGGTTTTCGTAACGTGCCTTTTTGCCGTTCTTGCCTGTGGCATTCTCTTTTTGAGCTAGAAAAACATGATGCCTGACATTTATATAGCAGCCTCGATCACCAGTGCTTTATCGCTGATAATTCTAGGTGGTTTGCTCTTTCTTCGTGCCCCACGAGAAGACAGACCACTTCTCGCCCTGTTGGTTCTGATCATGCTCCCCATGAACGCGTTGGCTTTCCATTTGATTCGGATGCCAGTTGATGGCTGGCTGTCCGCAGCGCTGGGGAAACAGAGTGGCGTATATCAATGCGTTCGCATGTTATACGCACCACTAACAGAAGAACCTGCCAAATTGTGGCCTTTTCTCATTCCCTGGCTCCATGGACGCATGAAGTCCAGACCGGCTTACCGCATTGCGTTTGCTATCGGCCTTGGTTTTGGTGTTGGCGAAGCCTGGACGGTAGCCAACCTGTTATCGAAATCACCGGAGTTCGCCAAGTATCCCTGGTATCTGCTTGGCGGCTATATGTCAGAGCGGATGATGGTTTGTGTCATGCATTCCGCGTTCACGGCAGTGGCGCTTACCCTCATGTTCAATCAGAAACGCATCGTGGCTGGACTGTTGGCCTGCATCTTCCTCCACTTTGCAGGGAATTTCCCGATCTTCCTGGCTGGAAAGAATGTATGGGGTCTTGGCCCAAACACATGGAGGATTATTCTCCAACTTTGGGTGCTGCTCTATTTTCTCGCCATGGGTGCGCTGATTGCCTATCTGGTGTATGGCAAACAATGGTTCAGCAAAGTGATTCGAGGACAGGTCAAATGCCCGGAATGTAAAGCGTTCTATGTGCATCCAATCTTTGGAGTTAATCTTTTACACAAACGCTATGAACGATGTCTTCACTGCAAAAGGTGGCATCTGGTTAGCGCATTCGATGAAGAGAATACCGAAGCCAACAATTCCATGCAGACGACGCCCAATGGCGCGCCTGATAAATAACGTTCGGCGACAACTGCAAGCCATGCAACTTTCTCCATTCATAGCGCTGCTCGTGATGCTGCTCTGGCCTCGGTTCGCCTCTGCGGAATCCGCCCCCGTTTCGTTCGCGTACCTCCTTCAGGCCGACGCCTTCGCGAAAACGAAGTCCGATGCCGTCGACCGGCTCACTGCGTGTGGACGCGATTGGATCGTGCTCGATGCGGCGTTTGCCAGCGACACACCGTGGGCGCGCGCGGACCTCGATACGATCCGCGCCGGGCAGGTGGGGCGAAAAGTGGTCGCCTACATTTCCATCGGCGAGGCGGAAGACTACCGTCCCTACTGGCGCCAAGAGTGGGGGAGAAAGGGCAAACTCACCGCCGCCGCGCCTGCGTGGCTCGGTGTCGAGAACCCGGAATGGAAGGGCAACTATCGCGTGAAGTATTGGCACGCCGAATGGCAAAAGCTCATGCTTGCCACCATTGACGACGCGCTGACGCGCGGTTTTGACGGGGTGTATCTGGATATCGTGGACGGCTTCGAGACATTCGAGCAGGATGGCACGGAGTTCATTGCTGACCGTGTGAACCCGGAGACGAAGCAGAGTTATCGCCGCGACATGGTGGACTGGGTGAAAGCCATCGCGGCGCGCGTGCGTGCGCGAAATCCCACCGCCCTCGTCATCCCGCAGAACGGCTCGCAACTGCTGGCGCATGCGGATTTCCTCGCCGCAATCAGCGCCATCGGTATCGAGGATCTCTTCATGAATGGTAACAAGCTTCAGCCCAAGTCGCACACCGACGAAGTGCTCGGTCACCTGAAGAAAATTGCCGCGGCGCAGAAGCCGGTGCTCCTCATCGAGTATCCCAAGCGTACAGAGCGGCAAACTTTGTCAAAACAGTTGGCGAAGGAGAATGGACTGATTTGGTTGGAAACAGATCGGGAACTTAAAACGCTCGGCGCGTCGGGAAAGTAAGGCTGGAGAAGGTGGCTTCGTTCAACCATGCGCTGCAGCAGAACCCGGCCAACACCTGAACTACACACAAAAACCAAAAAAAGGCTTGCACACGGGCATTGACCGGCATAGTGTAAGCGACTTGTCTTTGGACATTACGAATAAGATATGAATGCGGAATTATGTAGATTGGCTTTGATAAAAGTTGGCAACCCCAACATTTTGGTCAACATGCTTTCCAAGCGGGTTCGGCAGTTGAACTCCTCCGGGAGCATCAGCCGGCCGTTGATCCAGGACACGACTGGACTGGGCGCGGCGGATATCGCGTTGCGCGAAATTGTTGAAGACAAGATGTTCTTTGAGGCGGCGATTACGACGGAACTGGTCGCGGAAACCGCCCCCAAGAAACGTCGAAAAGCAGCTTAATTGGGTGCTTTTTGCCGCCCGGCGTTCAGCCAGAAGCAACCCTTCTGGCTGATTTGTTTTCATGGCTGACCTCGTCACCAATCCGACCGCCCGACGGGATTTTCATATTCTGGAAACCTTCGAGGCGGGCATCGTGCTGCACGGCACCGAAGTGAAGGCGTTGCGGGCTGGGTTGGGGCAGATTCGGGACGCGTTTGCGCGTGTGGAGCGTGACGAGGTGTGGCTCCACAACGCCCATATTGATGAATACAGCCACGGTAACCGCGAGAATCATCAGCCCAAGTCGCCCCGCAAACTGTTGCTGCACAAAAGCGAAATCCGCAAACTCGCCGGTTTTTCCGCCGTCAAAGGCCAGGCTCTCATCCCCCTTTCCTTCTACTGGAAACAGGGTAAAATCAAGGTCAGTCTGGGTGTCGCCAAGGGCAAGGCCGAATATGACAAACGCGAGGACCTCCGGCGACGTGATGCCGAAAAAGAACTCAAACAAGCCATGGCCACGCGAATCCGGCGATCGTGACGGCGGGCCGCAATTTTTTCGTGCGTACCTTCCACTGCCACAGTATTCTTTGACCCATGCGAAATCCGATCATTGTAGCCTTGGATGTTCCCAACGCTGAAAAAGCCGTGGCGCTGGCCGCCAAGGTGGCACCGGCGGTGGGGGCTTTTAAAATTGGCAGCGAGCTGTTCACCAGTGCCGGTCCCGATATTGTCCGGCAGATTCGCGCCACCGGCGCCGCTGTTTTTCTGGACCTGAAGTTTCACGATATCCCCAACACTGTTGCCAAGTCCGTCGCCGCCGCCGTCCGGCTGGATGTGCAGATGCTGACGATTCATACGAGCGGTGGCCTGGAAATGATGAAGGCGGCGGAAAACGCCGCGCGACAGACCGCCCAGCAGGAGGGCAAAGCGCTGCCCTTGGTGTTGGGAGTCACCGTGCTGACCAGTATGGATGCCGCCGAACTGAGTCGCATTGGCGTGGGTACCGATCCGGGCAAGCAAGTCGAGCGTATGGCGCGCCTGGCGATGGATGCCGGGCTGCGGGGATTGGTGTGTTCGCCGCTGGAACTGCCGGTGCTGCGCAGTTTCCTGCCCAAAGAAATACAATTGGTCACCCCGGGCATTCGCGCGGCCGATGACGCCGCCGGCGATCAGAAGCGCACCTTGAGTGCCCCGGACGCTGTCAAGGCCGGGGCCGATTGGCTGGTGATCGGACGTCCCATTTATGCTGCGCCCGATCCGCGTGCGGCGGCGGAACAGATTTGGGCCTCCATCCCATAGCTTGGTCATCCTCTTTACCGTTTTCGGCTCGGGGTAGGGGACCTTTAGCGCATCGAAACAGGGGCCGGGTTAATCGCGGAATTAGGCTGAAATAAGGCTTGCATCCATCCTGTCCGAGACTATGCTCCCTCTTGCCTTGACCCCGTGTGTGCGGGTGTCGCAGTGAGGCTGAGAAACGAAATAGTTAACGCGTAACCTAACTTTTTAACCTCCGTTGCAGCGCAACGCACGGTACGTTAGGCAGCGGAGTCTTCGGCGGGCCAACGTGCCCCAACCAGGTCTCCCACGCAAGTAGAATAGAGAGAAAGTATTGTTACATGGCTACCCATGCCGACTTCGCAGAGTTATTGAAACAGTTCGACCGTCCCCTGAAGGCCGGCGATATCGTCAAAGGAATCATCCTGGAAATCCGCGGCAAAGAAGTGCTCGTGGATATTGGTGGCAAAAGTGAGGGCGTTGTGCCCGGGATTGAGTTCGCGGAATTCAGTGCCATCAAGGTGGGTGATGAAATTTCCGTGCTGATCGAAAAGCTGGAAGATAAAGAGGGCTACGTCCACATCTCCAAGGAAAAGGCCGAGTTCAAGCAGAACTGGGAAAAAATCCTGGCGATCGCCAAAGAAGGCGCCACCGTCTCCGGCAAGGTCAAAGCTGCGGTCAAAGGCGGCCTCATCGTCAACATCGGCGTTGAAGCATTCCTGCCTTCCTCCCAGATTGACATTATTCCCCCGAAAAACCTGGCCGTTTTCCTTGGGCAGACCATCGAATGCAAAGTCGTCAAGGTCAACCAGGAACGCCAGAACGTGGTGCTGAGCCGCCGCGAGTTGATCGAGCAGGAACGCAACGAGCGCCGCTCGAAGTTGCTCACCGAAATGGTCCCGGGCGACATTCGCAAGGGTACCGTCAAGAATATTACCGACTTCGGCGCGTTCATTGACCTGAACGGCTTGGACGGCTTGCTGCACATCACCGACATGAGCTGGGGCCGCATCGGGCATCCCTCGGAAATCCTCAAGGTCGGCCAGGAAATTGACGTCGTGGTGCTGGACATCAACCGCGAGAAGGAACGTGTCAGCCTGGGCCTGAAGCAGAAGCTGCAAAATCCGTGGGAAACCATCGAGGCGAAATACACCGTGGGCCAGAAGCTCAAGGGCAAAGTCGTCAACTTGGTTCCGTACGGCGCGTTTGTGGAAATCGAACCCGGCGTCGAAGGCCTCATCCATGTCACCGAATTGTCCTGGGTCAAGCGCATCGCCAAGCCCTCCGACGTTCTCAAGCAGGATCAGGAGATCGAAGCCGTGGTGCTGGGCATCAACAAGGAAGAGCAGAAGATCTCCTTGGGCATCCGCCAACTCGAAACCAATCCGTGGGACAAGGCCATGGAAAAATATCCCCCGGGCACCAAGGTCAAGGGCAAGGTGCGCAATCTTACCAGTTACGGCGCGTTTGTGGAATTGGAAGAAGGTCTCGACGGCATGGTTCATGTCTCCGACATCTCCTGGACGCGCAAGATCAACCATCCCTCCGAAGTGCTCAAGAAGGGCGACGACGTCGAGGCGGTGGTGCTCGAAATTGACAAGCCGAACCAACGCATCGCGCTGGGCCTCAAGCAGCTCTCCACGGATCCGTGGGAGAACATTGATAAGTTCTACAAGGTGGGCGATCTCGTCACTGGTGCGGTCACCAAGCTGGCCAGCTTTGGCGCCTTCGTGGGCCTGCAACACGACATTGATGGTTTGGTCCACATCTCCCAGGTGAGCGAAGACCGGATTGACAAGATCAAGAACGTCCTCAAGCTCGGTCAGGAAGTTAACGCGCGCGTCATCAAGATTGACAAGAGCGACCGCCGGATTGGCCTATCCATCAAGGCGGCCAACTACTCGCAGGAACAACTCGTGGCCGAGCAGAAGCTGCTCGACCAACTCAAGCCGGGCGAAGACCTGGTGGCGCTGCAACACGCGTTCGAGGCGTTCGACGAGGAAAACAAACGCGACTGATCAGTATTATCGCTCGGCACCTCTGCCGAATATGCAAACAGCGGGCTGGAAACAGCCCGCTGTTTTTTATTAAACGATGCGCTTTGCGAATTACGGCATCAACGCGGTGCCAATGCGGTAGAACTTGAACGGCCCGGTCGCC
>JBAXGN010000141.1 GCA_037139415.1 Verrucomicrobiota bacterium
TCAGCACCCTCCCCACCGGCCGCCTCTTCAACGTCGCCGCCGCCCTCCGGCGCGAGGTCCAGCGCGAGACCGCGCTGCCCGGCTTCACCCTGCCGATCTCCGAAATCCCCGCCGAAGAACTCCAAACTGAAGTGCAGGACTGGAAACCCTGAAAAATTCACTTCATCACAATTTTATCACAATTTGTGACAAAAAATGTGTTCATCACAAAAACATCACAATGCCCAGGCCGCGCCAGCCTCAACCCCTGGCGCGGCTTTATACTTTTTCAAAGATGCTCCGCTCCACCATTCGCCGCCACGTCCGCCGCATCATCCGCGCCATCCGCCGAACCGCCGCCAGCACCGCGCAATCCAGCATCACCAAATTGGTGACCTTGCGCGAACGCGCCGAATCCGCCTTGAATCTTTTGCGTGCCAAACCTTTGCCCCAGGACTTTAACACCCTGTTCCTCGATCACCTCAAGCTCCGTCTCTTGGAATTCATCCTCCAACCGTTTCCCTCGCCCGCCATGCTTCTGAAATACTTCGAGTTGTGGGCCAAGTACCTGGCCAAGGCTGCCAATCCGGGTGCCGCACCAAGCTCATTGCCCGTGTTTCCCGATCCCAACGCCGGGATCAAACCGGAGACCCTCGCCTACATCGAACAACAACTCAAACTCATGTGATCAATGTTCCATGTCTTTTTCGATTTGCTCCAGGGTTTTGCCTTTCGTCTCCGGCAACTTGAAGAAGATGAAAATGAAGCCCAGCACGCAGATGACGGCGTATAGCCAGAAGGTGCCAGCCGGTCCAAGGTTTTTATTCAAGTACGGGAAGGAATAGGTGAGGATGAAACAGGCGATCCACAACGACATGACCGCCACGGACATCGCCGCGCCGCGAATGCGGTTGGGGAAAATCTCGGAGATGATCACCCAGGTGACCGGGGCAAGCGACATCGCGTAGCAGCCGATGGCCGCCAGCACCAGCACCAGCATGGGCCAGCCTTTTACGCCGCAGGTGTAGCAGCCACCCATCGCAAAGTAGATGACGGCCAGTCCCGCCGCGCCCATGAGCATCAATGGCCGCCGGCCGCGCCGATCCACCGTGCCCAGCGCGACAAAGGTGAACACCAGGTTGACCGATCCGGTCCACGCAATATTCTTCAGCACATCCGAAATGTCATAGCCCGCCGCCTTGAAGATTTCCTCGGCATAGTTGAAGATGACGTTGATGCCGCACCATTGTTGAAACACGGCCAGCACAATGCCCAGCACCATGACGCGGGCGATGCGCGGCTCGAACAATTCCCCGAAGTTCACCTTTTGCACTTCGTTGACAAGCGTGCTTTCAATTTCGGTCAGCGCCTGATTGGCATACGCCGCGCCGCCGATCCGGGTCAGGGTGACCCGCGCCTCGGCCGACTTGCCGTTCTTGGCCAGCCAGCGCGGGCTTTCTGGCACAAAGGCCATGCCGAGAAGGAATAACAGCGACGGGCCCGCGGTCAGCCCAAACATCCAGCGCCAACCGACCTGCCCGTACCAGGAATTACGAATATACTCATCGGTGGAGCCGGGCGGGAGATTGCGCACCAGCGCCCAATTGATGTATTGCGCCAGCAGAATGCCCACCACAATGGTCAACTGGTTGATGGCGACCAGCCGGCCGCGCATTTGGGCCGGGGCCACTTCCGCGATGTACATGGGCGAAAGGTTGGAGGCCAGGCCGATGGCCACCCCGCCCAGAATACGCCAGACCACGAAGATCAGGAAGGTGGGCGCCAACGCATTGCCCAACGAGGTGATGGCGAACAGGAACGCGGAAAAGATCAGCAGGCGTTTGCGGCCGAATTTGTCGCTGAGCATCCCGGTCATCAGCGCGCCCACCAGGCAGCCCAACAGGGCGCAACTGTTGGCCCAGCCTTTCAGTTGCTCGCTATCGAGATGGAAATACCGTTCGAAAAACGGCTTCGCGCCGCCGATAACCACCCAATCCCAGCCAAACAGCAGGCCGCCAAGCGCGGCGACAACCGAGATGGTCCAGATGTACCCCAAGTTATACTCCGCCTTGAGATTCGAGCCTTCCGTATTCGTTGCGGTGATCATTGAGGCTTCATTAAACAGATTCAATCGTTGGTGTCCAGCCGTTAAAAAATCAGAACCAGTTGGTAGAATTTGGCCAGGAGGTGGCCAAGACAGTGGTTGGGTGGAAAACCGCCGTGGCAGGCTAACCATTCTTTGTTGAAATTTCTCATTTGTGAACAATTGAAGGTTAGTCTATTTTGTCCCCATGGAAACAACAAATGTGAAGCCACTGGCTGTCGTGGTGCCAGCGAGTGCTTCCAAGCAGGCAGAAAATGTGGTGGAAGTTGCTACGCGCCGCTCGCATGGCAAGCGCAAGCGGCTGCGTTCTGCCATGGCTGCCACCGAGTCAGCGCCAGCGGCGCTGTCGGGCAAGACGCTGTCGGTGCAGGCGGCGTCCAATCCCGCCCAATTTGCCGAAGAAGATCGCAACCTGGCGCAGTTGTTGACCCAGTCCAAAATTTACCAGGATTATGAGCGCGCGTTCACTGAAACCACTGGGCTGCCAGTGAGTTTCCGCCCGGTGGAGAGCTGGCAGTTACCGTTGCATGGCAAGCGCAATGAGAACCCCCTGTGTTCTTTGGTGGCGGAAAAGAGCCGTTCGTGCGCGGTCTGCCTGCAAATCCAACAGAAACTGTCCGAGGAAGCCGCCAAGGATGCCCATACGATGATCTGCCCGATTGGGTTGACGGACACGGCGGTGCCGGTGCGTTTAGGGGAGCGTTTGATTGGTTTTCTGCAAACCGGCCAGGTGTTCCGCAAGCTGCCCAACGAGGCACAGTTTGACCGCACCGCCCGGTTGATCGCGGAATGGGGGCTGCACATAGACCGGGAAGAACTGCGCGCAATCTATTTCAACACCAAGCTGATTTCTCCAAAACACTACGATTCCGTGGTGAAGCTGCTTTCCATTTTTGCGCAACACCTCTCGATGGTCAGCAACCAGATTGTGGTGCAACAAACCAACTCCGAACCGCCGGTCATCACCAAGGCCAAGCAATTCATCCAGGAACATCAAGGGGAGGAACTCTCCTTGGCCATGGTTGCCCGCGCGGTCAACACCAGCAGTTTTTACTTCTGCAAGATGTTCAAGAAGATCACCGGGTTGAATTTTACCGATTATGTTTCGCGCGTGCGCATCGAGAAGGCCAAGAATCTGCTCTTGAACCCCAACCTGCGCATCAGTGAAATTGCCTTTGAAGTGGGCTTCCAATCACTTACCCACTTCAATCGTGTGTTCAAAAAGATTACCGGCCAGTCGCCTTCAGAATATCGCGCCCTGCTGCCGAGCGCATAGATGCCAGCACCCAAAGCGACGGTAATCCAGCGATGACCTACTGCCAAGTTGGCAGGAGAGAAAACATCATTGGCCGCAAAAAGGCTCAAAAATCGCCAAAAAGGGATGCTGGTTAAATCACGGATGATCCGTAATCAGTCTCTTCCCATACGTTTTCATACAGTCACCACGTGCTGCGCAAAATTTGCGCAGGAGAGTATGATTTGAGCAAAATTTGCGCAAGCACCCCTGCAAAAGCATTCCAAAAATATTGGCGAACCGATGCAAAATATTCCAAGGTGGCGTCACATGAAGGGTGGATGCTGCCGAAATAACTGCTGTCGGCTTGTGTGCCCGGATGCATTTCCCGGCTTTTCGCCAATCGTTCGCTAATCGTAGCGGCGGCCTACTAATCAATGGTTT
Source organism: Verrucomicrobiota bacterium (assembly GCA_037139415.1). Taxonomy (NCBI): domain Bacteria; kingdom Pseudomonadati; phylum Verrucomicrobiota; species Verrucomicrobiota bacterium. The sequence goes on from JBAXGN010000141.1 coordinate 3,762, forward strand.
TACCCATGGCACAAGACCTGCTAGTACCGTCTGAACAGCGGTGCGGGGGATTGCCGTGATAGCAATCCGTCGCGTTATGGCAATTCAACAATAACAACAGATTGGTACACGTATGAAATTAAATCGTATCTTATTGGCAACTGGAATGGCAGTCATGCTGAACATGAGCGCCAGCACCATTTTAGCGCAAAATCCGCCAACTGGCGGGGGGGCTCCCGGACAAGGCCGCCAGGGCCGCGGTAATTTTGACCCGGCGCAGATGGTCGAACGTTACAAGGAACGTCTCGAAATTACGGATGACGCCGAATGGAAGGCGATTCAACCGTTGGTCCTGAAGGTTTCCGAGGCGCGGATGTCCTCGTTCGGCGGTCGCGGTATGCGCGGGCAGCGCCCCGGCGACACGGCGCAGGCTGACCCCAATCAGCGCAGTACCAACCCGGAACGGGATGCCCTGCAAAAGGCAATTGACGCTAAGGCGTCGGCAGCGGAACTGGCCAACGCCCTGCAAAAGTATTCGGATGCCCGCAAGGTGAAGCAAGCCGAACTGGAAAAAGTCCAGGCTGAGTTGCGCAAAGTGTTGACCCCGCGCCAGGAAGCGATCGCCACGTTGTACGGCCTGCTCTAAAGAGCATCCCTGGAAAACTGGTCGCTGTCGTTATGAGCGAACCTCAAACCCAGGCATCGGTTTTGAAACAGTTGCTGGATCGCATGGTTGCGACCCAGCAACTGTCCGCCTTGGATGCCGTGACTCTGGCCCAGCCGGGGACCGGCGCCAAGCCTGCCGTTCAAACCGAAGAGGACGTGTTGCGCTGGCTGGCGAAGGAATATGGGCTGACTTATACCACGCTTGAGGATGTGGAGCCGGATCGCCAGCTACTCTCCCTTTTTCCCGCCCGTATCCTGCTAAAAGAGGAATTGCTGCCATTAACGCGCACCAACGGGGTGGTGGAAGTGGCGACGAGCCGACTGTTCGCCACGCAGGGGCTGGACGCGCTGAAAACCCTGAGCGGTCTCACGCTCAAGCCGGTGCTGGCTTCCAGCGAAGCCATCCAACGGGAGATGAAAAAGCGCCTGGGAGTGGGCGCCGACACCATTGGCAGCCTGGGCGAGGAAGCCTCGTTCCAAGTGGTGGATGAAAACCCGGATGAAAACACCAACCTGGACGGGGCGGCGGAGGATGCCTCGATCATCCGGTTCGTCAATCAGGTGCTGCGGGATGCCATCGAGCTACGTTCTTCGGATATTCACCTTGAACCGTTCGAGGATGAATTTCGCATCCGTTATCGTATTGACGGTGTGTTGCAGGAAGTGCCGGTGCCGCCGCAACTCAAACGCTTTCAGCCGGCTATCGTCTCGCGCATTAAAATTCTGAGCCACCTGAATATTGCCGAGAAACGCCTGCCGCAGGACGGGCGCATCAAGATTCGCATTGACGCCGCCGAGGTGGATATTCGCGTATCGGTGATTCCCATGCTCCACGGTGAGGCGGTGGTCATGCGCTTGTTGCGGCAGAACGCCACCTTGCGGGGCATGGAACAACTCGGGATGGATCAGCGGGAACTGGATTGCTTCCGGCGGGTGCTGCAAATGCCGCACGGGATCATCCTGGTGACCGGCCCGACGGGTAGCGGCAAGACTTCGACGCTTTACACGGCGCTTCACGAGATCAACGATTCGGTGCGCAAGATCATCACCATCGAAGATCCCGTTGAATACCAGCTCAAGGGGGTCAACCAGATCCAAGTATCGGAAAAAGCCGGCCTGACTTTCGCACGCGGGCTGCGCTCGATTTTGCGCCACGACCCCGACGTGATTCTGATCGGCGAAATTCGCGACCAGGAAACCGCCCAGATTGCCGTGCAGGCATCCCTGACCGGGCACTTGGTCTTCTCCACGTTACACACCAATGACGCCCCGGGCGCGCTGACGCGCTTGGTGGACATGGGCGTGGAACCTTACCTGGTGGCATCGTCGCTCGAAGCGGTGTTGGCGCAACGGTTGGTCCGCGTGTTGTGCAAGCACTGCAAGCAGGTGGATGACTCGCCGGCAGCGCAGGCGTTCAAGGCGCAGATCGGCATCCCCGCGAACACCATCATCTACCGCTCGGTCGGTTGTCGGGAATGCCGTCAGACCGGATTTTACGGACGGCAGGCCATTTTTGAATGGATGGACTCGGATAATGAAATCCGCCAATTGATCTTGAAAAACGCGTCCAGCGACCTGATCCGGGACGCAGCCCGCCGCGCGGGCATGCGCATGTTGGCGGATGACGGTTGGCGGTTGGTGCGCTTAGGCATCACTACTGTCGAGGAAGTGCTCAGCGTGACCACCGTCAAGGAGATCGCGCGCACCAGCAAAGTGGAAACGGCGAGCGGCAGTGTCAGCGAGTTGCACGCGGCCAATCTCAAGCCCGCCCTCACGCCTTAACCCGTCGCCATGCCCACCTTTCAATACAAAGCAATCCAGGCGGACGGCAGCGTCGCCGAAGGCCGGCTCGAAGCGGCCGGACGCCCCGAGGCGTTCCGGCAAATTGAGGGGCTGGGATTGAGGCCCATTAACCTTTCGGAGAACCAAGCCGCCGGAGCTGCGGACCAAGGCTTGGTTTTGCCCGCCGGGTTAAGCAATTTTCTCGCTGGCAAGGGCTCGGATAAAATTACCGCCCGCGCACTCGAAAATTTTACGCGCCTGCTTTCCAGCCTGCTCGCCGCCGGTGTGCCGCTGAGCCGGGCGCTGGTTATTTTGCACCGGGAGACCTCGGCGCCCGCCGCTGCCGCGAAGTGGAAGCAGATTCATGACCTGGTCATTGACGGCATGTCCCTGGCGGATGCCATGGCCAAATCCCCGGACGTATTTCCGCGCGTCTATGTGGCGATGGTACAGGCGGGCGAGACCGGCGGATTCCTCGACTTGGTGCTGGCGCAAATCGCCGATTTCCAGGCGCGGGAAAAAGAGCTGCGGTCCAAGATCACGACGGCGATGCTCTACCCGACCATCCTGCTGGTGCTGGCGCTGGGCGTGGTCATCTTTCTGCTCACCTTTTTCATTCCCCGTTTTCAATCGGTGTTCGCGGGTTTTGGCGGGGCGTTGCCCATGGCCACCCAACTGGTCGTCTCGACCAGCGAAATCGTGCGCTCGTATGGGCTGTTTGTCGCGCTCGGGTTGGGCATCCTGGTATGGTTTCTCCGCAACTGGATTGATTCGGAAAAGGGACGGCGGACATGGGAAGGCCTGATGCTAAAGGCGCCCCTCGTGGGCCCGTTGGTGGCGCAATTCGCGATGGCGCGTTTTTGCCGGATGCTGGGCACCCTGCTGGCGGCGGGCGTGCCGCTGGTGCAGGGGCTGAACGTGGCCCGCAAATCCATCGGCAACCAGATTCTGGTGGACGCGGTGGGGCAGGCCATTGACCGGGTGCAAAAGGGCGGGCAAATGGGCGCCAGTCTGGCGGATTGCCGCGGGCTGTTCAGCGGCTCGGTGCTCGAAATGATCACCGTGGCCGAGGAAAGCGGCAAGCTGGACACGGAATTGATCCGCATTGCGAATGTCACCGAGGGAGACCTGGACCGCGAACTCAAGACGGCGGTCGCGTTTGCGGAGCCGTTGATGCTGTTTTTCATTGCGGCCTTCATCGGCACGATTTTCATCAGCATGGTGCTGCCGATCTTCACCCTGCAACAATTTATTAAGTAAACAAATACAAAATCAGACTTATGAAATGCAACCCGATCATTAAAAACCGGACACACACACGAACCGCGCGCGCGTTCACGTTGATTGAACTGCTGCTGGTGCTGGTCATCCTGGGCATTCTGGCCGCCATTGTGGTGCCCAAGTTTGCCGGGCGCACTGAGCAGGCGCGCAATACGGCGGCCCAAACCCAGATCAGCTCGTTCAGCACCGCGCTGGACGCGTTCGAGGTGGACAACGGGTATTATCCCAAGGGCAAGAACGGACTGCTCGACCTGGTGCAGCAGCCGCGCGACACGCAGAACTGGCACGGGCCGTACTTGAAAGACCTTCCCAAGGATCCGTGGGGCAATGAATATATCTATGAATGCCCCGGGCGGCACAACCCCAGTTCTTATGACCTGATGTCCATGGGGCCGGATGGGCGCGTGGGAGGCGATGATGATGTTACCAACTGGCAACAAAAACGCTAACCGGACGGCGCGCCCGTTCGCACGGGCGTTCACGTTGGTTGAGTTGATCCTGGTCATGGCCATTCTGGTGGTAGTGATCTCGGTGGCCGCGCCTTCGCTGAGCGGCTTCTTCCATGGGCGCACCCTGGATTCCGAGGCGCGCCGGCTGTTGGCACTAACCCGATACGGGCAAAGCCGCGCCGTCTATGAAGGCGTGCCCATGCTGCTGTGGGTGGATGCCAAGGGTGGCGCGTACGGGTTGGAGGAGGAATATGGTTATACGGAGGAGGACACCAAGGCGGTGGAATTTAACCTGGATGATGAATTGGAAGTCAGTGTCGTGCAGAATGCCGCTGCCGTCCTTAAAAGCCGGCCGGTGACTTCGGGCTCGACCTCGGCGACCCGCAATAAGCATCGCGATCTGCCGGCCATCCGTTTTCAATCGGATGGCACCATCTCGGAGACCAGTCCGGAAACCGTGCGCCTGGTCAACCGCGCCGGCGACACCTTGCAGGTGGTGATCGCCCGCAATAATTTGAGCTATGAGATTGAAACCCCAAACAGCCGCTTGGCCCGCGCCAGCCGTTAGGCGCGCCGCCGCCGGGTTCACGCTCGCAGAAGTGCTCGCCGCACTGCTGTTCCTGGCGATTGTGATTCCGGTGGCCATGCAGGGGTTGCGGGTGGCCAGCCTGGCGGGTGAAGTGGCTGACCGGAAAAGCCGGGCCGCGCGCGTGGCGGAACGGGTGCTCGCCGAAAACCTGGTCACCACCAATTGGAACAAGTCCGTCCAGAATGGCACCACCACGGAACGGGATCGGGAATATCGCTGGACGTTGCGCACGGAAACCTGGAGCCAGGATGGGACGCAATACGCCCCGCGCCTGCTCACGGTCGAAGTATTGTATGCGGTGCAAAGCCAGGATTACTCGGTGCGCCTGAGCACGCTCAGCCCGGGAACCCAGCAACCATGATTTTGTCGCCAACCAAGCAGATGCAGCGGCCCGGTGGTTCTCCCCGCCGGGGGCGCGCGTTTACTTTGATTGAGCTGCTGCTGGCCTTCGTGATTTTCAGCATCGTCCTGGCCGCTGCCAACACCGTGTTCTACGCCGCGCTACGGTTGCACACTCGAACCACGGCCGCCTTGGACACCTCTCACTCCGAAAACTTGGCGGTGACCATGATCCGTCGGGATTTGCAGGGGGTCACGCCACCCGGCGGCATTTTGGCGGGTACCTTTCGCATTGGGATGGTCAGCAGCGGTTCCGGTTTTTCCCAGAGTCCGGGGATCGAGTTTTGCACCACCACCGGCGTCTTGAACGACGATGAGCCGTGGGGCGACATCCAAAAAATCAGTTATCAACTCCGGGAACCGTTGGAGCGGTCCCAAACCCAAGGCAAGGATTTGGTGCGGTGCGTCACCCGCAATTTGCTTTCCACCGGTAACGAGGTGCCAGACGAGCAGCGGTTGTTGGGCGAGGTTCAGACGCTGGAATTTTATGGTTACACGGGCAGCGATTGGCGCGATACCTGGGATACCTCGCTGACCGATACGAACCTGCCCACGGCCGTGCGGATGCGCCTGTATCTCGCGGCGGCCCCGGATGCCGACAAATCCGCCCGGCAGGCCATTGAACTGATCGTACCGTGTACGTCGCAAACGCGCGGAACGAATGTGGTGGTGTCGCAATGAGAACGTCGCCGCCATATCCCCAGCCCGCCCGCCGCGCCGATCGCGGCTCGGTGCTCGTCATTGTATTGTGGATCGCCCTCGGGCTGGTCACGCTCACGCTATATTTTGCCAACGCGATGGGTTTCGAGTTGCGCGCTTCGGACAACCGGGTGTCCGCCCTGACAGCGGATCAAGCCATCGAAGGCGCGACCCGTTATGTGAGCTATGTGCTGTCCACGCTGGGCACCAACGGCATCGTGCCGGATTATGCCGCTTACTATCGGGAAGCCGTCCCGGTGGGCGACGCGCATTTCTGGTTGATCGGTCGCAGTTACGATAATCAGACGCCGTCCGCGCAGCCATTTTTTGGCCTGATAGACGAGGCGTCCAAGTTGAATTTGAACACGGCCAACACCAATATGCTTGCCCTGTTGCCGCGCATGACCACGGATCTGGCGACCTACATCGTTCAATGGCGCAGTACCAATGGCGACGGTTCCCAAACCTATGCCATGCTGCATCCGCCGTATCAGTGCAAAAGCACCAACTTCGAGACCACGGATGAACTGCGGCTGGTCTATGGCATGACGATGGATATCCTCGTCGGCGAGGATGTGACGCGCAACGGGGTGCTGGACCCGGGCGAAAATGATGACAGCCGGAACAACCTGGTGGATTCCGGCGTGCTGGAATATGTGACGGTGTACAGCCGCGAGCCGAATACGAAGTGTACCAATGTGAACAACCGGGCGCAAATAACCGCGCTGTTGCGGGATCGCCTGGGTGCCACCCGTGCCAACGAAGTGATCCGCCGGCTCGGTCCGGCCACCACCACTTTTCGCAGTCCGTTGCAGTTTTACCGGAGCAGCGGGTTGAAAATTGATGAGTTTACTCAGATCGGCACCAATATTTCCGTGACTTCGAGCCTCTTCAAGCAGGGGCGCGTGAATATCAACACGGCCAGCCCGGTGGTGTTGGCGTGCCTGCCGGGGCTTACGGACGACCTCGCGGCGCAACTGGTTTCCTATCGGCAGCTCAACCCGGACAAAATCGCCACGATCGCCTGGGTGGTGGAGGCGTTGGGCCAGAATAACAACACCGCCCTGCAAACACTGGCGGGCGGGGACTACATCACCACCCAAAGTTATCAGTTCACCGCCGATATTGCCGCCATCGGCCCCTTCGGACGCGGTTACCGGCGGGTCCGCTTTGTTTTCGACACCAGTGAAGGTACGCCCAAGATCATTTATCGCCAGGATCTCAGTCATCTTGGTTGGGCGCTGGGCAAAGATGCCCGGCAGACCTGGCTGATAGCAAAGGGAACGCATGAGTAATTTGCCAAAATCCGGTTTATTTAAAGCCAAGCCACCCACCAGCCTGTTGGGGTTGACGCTGGATGGCAGCCGCCTGGAAGGCGTCGTCTTGCGCCGGACCAACGGCACGGTGCAGTGGCACCAGGCGTTTTCGGCGACCCTCTCGCTGGACCCGCTGACCGCAGATCCCGAATTGGTCGGGCGGGAAATCAAAAATCTGCTCGATTCCGCAGGCGTGCGCGAACGGGCGTGCGTGGTGGGGCTGCCTTTAAAATGGGCGCTGGTGGCTCATGCCAAACTGCCGGAACTCTCCGAGGCGGATGCCGCCGGTTTTATTCAAATGGAGGCGGAGCGCGGGTTCCCGTGCGATGTCACCACGTTGCTCCTCGGCGTTTCACGGTATCAAACTGCTGCCGGTGAAAAGCACGCCACCGTGATCGGGATGCCGCTAAACCATCTGAATGCGCTGGATCAAGGGTTGCGGGCGGCGAAACTCCAGCCGGTGAGTTTTTCGCTGGGCATTACCGCGCTGCAACCGGTGGCGGCGGATGCCGCCCACGGCGTGCTGGCCTTGACCATCGGCGAGACCAACGTGGGTTTGCTGGTCACGGGCGGCGGCGGAGTGGCCGCCTTGCGCACGCTGGAAGGCACCCTCGAAAATGAAGGGGGACAGCGGGAAATCAACGTTGAACTGGTCGCGCGCGAAGTGCGCATCACCCTTGGGCAGTTGCCCGCCGAAATTCGCGAGGCGGTTCGCCGGGTGAAAATTTTCGGCCCGCGCGAACTGGCCGAGGAACTGGCGGCGGAACTCCAGCGCCGGTTTGGCCTCGCCGGTCTGACCGTGGAACGCGTCGCGGTTTCCGCGCCCACCGCGCCCGGCACAAATATTCCGCCGGAGGCGGCGATCTCAGCGGCGTTCAGTCTGGCGGCTTTGCGCCTGGTTGGGCGCGGCGCGGCGCTCGAGTTTTTACCGCCCCGCATCACCGCCTGGCGGCGGTTCCTCGGGCGATATTCGTCAACCTCCCTGCATCGCGCGGCGGGCATTGCCGGCGCGGTGGCATTACTGGTACTGGGAGTGGTCCTGGTACAGTATTGGCAGTTATGGCGGCTGCAATCCCGGTGGACGGAAATTGAGCCCAAGGTGCGCCAACTGGATGGCGCGCAGCAAAAGATCCGGCAATACCGTCCCTGGTTTGATGATTCCTTGCGCACGCTCAGCATTCTCAAGCAATTGAGTGAGGCCTTTCCGGAGGATGGCGTGGTTACCATGAAAACGTTGGAAATACGCGATCAAAACCATGTTACCTGCTCGGGCATCGCACGGGATAATCAGGCGTTGCTGCGGACCATTGAAAAACTGCATCAGGTCAAAATGGTGTCGGACCTGAAGGTGGACCAGATTCGGGGCAAAACTCCCATGCTATTTACCTTTGACTTTCATTGGCTGGGAACCAAATCAGACTGAAATGAAAATAAAAAATCGCCAAAATTTGCTGGTCATGTTGGCCATCGGCGCGGTAGCCCTTTTCGCTGGGGATTCGCTGCTGTTCACGCCGCTGACCAAGATGTGGAAGGCTCGATCTGAACGCATTGAAGCCCTGCGCAAACAGGTGAGTCAGGGGGAAGCGCTGATCAAACGGGAAAAAGCGGTGTTTAGCCGGTGGGCGATGATGCGCACCAACACGCTGCCCATTCAAGCCCCGATGGCGGAGCAACGGCTATTGCGCACGCTGGATGGTTATGCGCTGGACAGCCGGCTCAGCCTGACTTCGATCACCCCCCAGTGGAAACACGAGGCGGACGACTATACCACCTTGGAATGCCGGGTGGACGCCGTCGGCAGCCTCAGCACCATCACCCGCTTTCTCTTTGACCTGGAGAACAATCCGCTGGGTTTGAAACTCGACAATGTGGAACTCACCGCGCGCGACACGGAAGGCCAACAAATCACCTTGGGCTTGCAACTGAGCGGCCTGGTGCTAAATCAAGAGCAATGAAGCCGAATCTTTCTCCATTCAACACGCGCTGCCAGGGCGCGAAATCCGGCGCCAAAGGCCTGGGTTTGCTGATCGCCGGCTTGCTCGTTCCCGCGCTTTTTGCCTCCGGGGCTGAGCTTGCCTCCGGCTCCGCGACGAATCCCGCCGCGCCGGACACTGTAACCAATGTGACCGTCCCGTTGTCCCAAGTTACCTCCAATTTGGCGACCAACGTCCCGCTGCCGGCAGTCACCAACCAACCGTCAGCTGCGGTTTCCACCCAAATGGTGACGCAAGCCACCAACCAAAGCGCTCCGCCGACCAGCCGGACGCTCCTGGAACCCAACCGCGGATCGCGCAGCGACTATTACTCCCGTTCCGGCGCTTCGCGGCAGCCGGTTTATAAAAGCCTGTTAAATTATAGTACCTTTAGTATCATTGGGGATCGCAATATTTTCAACCCCAACCGCACCCCGCGCACGGTGCGGACGGAACGCAGGGAATACCGTCCAGCCGCCCGGGGCGATTACTTTGCCTTGGCGGGCACGATGAGTTATGCGAATGGCGAGTACGCATTTTTTGAAGGCACCAGCCCGGAGTATCGGCGGACCCTGAAGGTCGCCGACAGCATCGGAGGGTTTCAACTTATGGGCATTGGGTATAACCAGGTGAAGCTGGCGGCGGGCAGCAATTCGGTGAAGCTGACGGTGGGCATGCAAATGAACCGTGAAGACAGCGGTGCGTGGACGTTATCCATGCGTTCCCAATCGGCTGGCAATTATCAACCTCCAATGACCATCAATCCGGGCGCAAGCGCGACCGCCAGCCTGTTGGGCGGTAGTGCTTCCGTTACCAATGGGGATTCCACCGTCAGCACCGCCACCAATTCCGGCCCCGCCGCCGCTTCCAACGACAGTGCCCTCTCCGTACTTGAACGGATGAGGCTACGCCGTGAACAACAATTAAAAAAATGAAAACAGCAAACACGTTTCTCCTAATGACAACGCTGGTGGCGGGTTTATCCACCCGCGCCGCTGAACCGCCCACCCCGGTGCCGTTACCCGGGGAGCCGGTGCCAACCAATGCCACAACGCTGACGGTGAATGCCACCAACTCGCTGGGCGCCGATGCCCCGCCGCTGACGTTGATCCTCACCAATGCGGTGGATACCAATGCCGCCCTGCCCGCCGCGATAGGCACTAATACGGAAGTCATGTTTTACCCCGGCACGAATGCGGCGGATGGCTTGCGCCTGAATTTCCACGGTGTGCCATTGGAAATGGTGCTGAGTTACCTGAGCGACGCGGCCGGGTTTGTCGTGGTGCTGGAAGCGGATGTGCGCGGCAAAGTGGATGTCTGGAGCAGCCAGCCGGTGAGCAAGGAGGAAGCGATTAACCTGCTCAACGCGGTGTTGAACAAGAACGGGTATGCCGCCATCCGCAATGAGCGAACGCTGACCATCGTCAGCAAAGACGAGGCAAAGGCCCGCGATATTCCTGTCAAAAGCGGCAGTGATCCCAACGATATTCCGAGGAATGCGGAGATTGTCACCCAGATCATCCCGATCCGGTTTGTCGAGGCGGTGCAACTGATCAAGGATTTGACGCCGTTGGTATCGCCGCAAACCACCATGACCGCCAACGAGGGTGGCAACGCGATCGTGATCACGGACACGCAGGCCAATATTCACCGGGTGGCTGAAATCATCAAAGCCATTGATGGTGGCGCCGAGGATTCCACGCAAGTGCGCGTCTTCAAATTGAAGTACGCTGATCCGGTGGAAATGGCCGATTTGCTGGGCAACGTGTTTCCGGATGACAGCCGGTCCGGCGGCAGCCAGGCACCGGTGCAATTTGGCGGCGGGTTTGGCGGTGGGTTTCGGGCCATGTTTGGCGGCATGGGCGGTGGCCGGGGCGGTGGCGCTCCCGGTGGCGCGGCCAGTGGCGGTGCCTCGGCGCAAAGCCAGCGCAACAAGAAGCGGGCGCGCGTAATCGCTGTGGCGGATCAACGCACGTCGTCCGTCGTGGTTAGTGCCGCGCGTGATTTAATTGATCAGGTGGCCGGTATGATCGAACAATTGGACGCGAATCCCGCGAAGAAACAAAAGGTATATGTGTACTCGCTGGAAAACGCGAGTGTTCAGGAGGTATCACAAATCCTGCGCGACATGTTTGATCGCAACGGGACCAGCAACAGCCGCAACAACACCACGCAGAACAGCCCGTTGACGACGCGCAGCACCCAGAGCCAGACCGGTAGCACCGGCACCAGCACCACTGGGACGGGGGGCACCTCGCGCGGTGTGGGCGGCGGCGGGGGAGTAGGCGGGGGATTCTAGTCGGGCAACCGCACAGCATAAAGATCAGATCATGAAAACTCATTATACGAAGTTCAAGTTCGGCATTAAATTGACGCTGGCGTTGCTGCTGGCGGCGACCCTGCCCGCCAGCGCCCAGTTCCGCGGTACGGGCGGTGGCGGTGGCGGTATGGGCGGCGGCGGCCTCAATCGCAGCTCCGGCGGTTCCAGCAGTTCCGGCAGCACCCGCCAGTATTATAACAACAGCATGGTTGGCGATGCGATGATTTCCAGCGACCCCGAGACCCGCCGGATCATTGTGATCACCGATGAAGATACGAGCCAGTTTGTGTCGCAGGTGATCACCAACCTGGATCGTCCCAAACCGCAGGTGCTGATCAAAGTGGTGTTTCTTGAGGTCACCCACAATGACAGTTCGGACATTGGGGTGGAAGGCGGCTATACCCATAATATTGATGGCACCACCACCGCCAATGGCGCGAATGTCTTCGGGTTGGGCGGCTTGAGTTCCGCCACCAGTAATCTGTCGTTCAACGCCATGGGGCAACCCCTCACCGCCTTTACCGCCGCCTCGCCCTACGCGGGCCTTTATCAGGTACTCGGCAAGGATTTTCAGGCTACGGTTCGCGCCATTGCCTTGGCTGGCAAAGCCAAGGTTTTATCCCGCCCCTCCATCCTAGCGCGTAACAACCAGCCCGCCACCATCCTGGTCGGCCAGACGGTTCCACTGATCACCAGCGTCCGCTATGACACCTTGGGCAACGCCATCAACGGCATTACCTATCAGGATGTCGGCATCATGTTGAAAGTCACGCCCTTCATCACGTCGGACGGCCTGGTGGAAATGATCGTCACGCCCGAAATTTCCTCGGTCTCCCAGACCGACAAGGTGCAGATCCAAAACGGCGCCTTTGCGCCGGTCATTGACAAACGTTCGGCGGATACCGTGGTGGTGACGCCCGACGGCCAGACGGTTATCATCGGTGGTTTGATGCAAAACCAGAAGACAATGACCGAGACCAAGGTTCCCCTGCTGGGCGACATTCCCGGACTGGGCAACCTCTTCAAGCACAAAACGAAGACGGACACCAAAACCGAACTGATGATTTTCCTCACCCCGCACATTGTGCAGGCACCCAAAATGGTGGCTGCGCTTACGGCCGAGGAAAAACAAAAATCATCGGGCACCAAGGAATTCACGGAAGAGGAGATGAATAAATATTTTGATGAGATGCCGGTCAAACAACCCGCCACCGAGGACGGCAAACCGGCGCGTAAACGCAAAACCAACCCCTCGGAAAAACCCTGGTAAGCGTTTGCCGCCCTAACTCCTGAAAAACATGACGCGTCGCAGTGTATTCATATACGGATTCCTGGCGGCGGCTTGGGTGTTGGTGATGAGCTGGTTGGCGGCGGAACATTTTCGCGTCCAAAAATCGGCTCGGGAAGCGTTGATCAACCGCGCCAAAGACATCTCCAGCACCGTGGGCATCGTGTTGCGTTCGCAGCAGCACTTTGGCGTCATTTCCAAGGAGCGCATGGAGTCCGCCCTCCAGGGCCTCGTGCGCCCCGGGGAACTGAACGCCATCGCCCTGCTGAACATAGGCGGCGAAGTCGTTGTGTCAGCAGGTGCCCCGGTGGCTTTGCCGGCGCGCGGGGCGGTTCGGGTCACCGAGCGTTGGGATGAAGACTCCGTGACCTTGATCAACTTGGTGGACCTGGGCACCAACATGGATCGTACCATCACGGGCACCAATGCGCCCGGCACTCCCAGCGCGCCCATCGTTTTATCCCGGCAGGAACTTTACCGGCCCTTTGACACCAATCGTCCGCCGCCGGAATACCGCGGATCGCCTCCTGGCGATACCAACCGCCCGCCGCCACCACCAGAATACCGCGGACCGGCGATGGGCGATACGAACACCTCTGCCAACAACACCAATCAGCCTCCGTATATGGGACGCAATCGCCGGCACGGACCGGATTCCCGTCAGCGATCCTCCCGTCCGTTCTGGATGAGTGAAGAGGAGTACAAATCCGCAATCAACAAGCAGGGGGTGCATGGATTTGTCATTGTAATGTCCACGCATCCGATCCGCGCCGTTTCCAACCAGGACCTCTGGTTGCGCACCATCATCGCCTTCCTCGCTGGCGTCTCCGTGTTTGGCATTGGACTCGCCTGGCGCAATCTTGCCAAATCCGCAGACCTCCAGATTCGCCTGGTGCGCGCCCGTGAACAAAACCTGCACCTGAAGGAAATGAACCTCGCGGCGGCTGGTCTGGCCCATGAGACCCGCAACCCGCTTAATATCGTGCGGGGCTTGGCGCAGATGATTTCCAAACAGGGGGAAGCCTCGCCCGAAATCCGTAAACAATCCCGCGCTATCGTGGATGAGGCTGACCGGGTGACTGCGCAATTAAACGAGTTCATTAACTATTCCCGTCCACGCGAAGTGCGCCGCACCAAGGTGCAGCTAAACCAAGCGGTCGGCGAGGTGGCGCGGGCGTTGCACCATGACCTTGCGGAAAAGAACGTTCAGTTGCGTACTGGGCAGGAGCAGATCGCCATTGACGCCGATGAACAATTGCTGCGCCAGGCCCTGTTCAACCTGTTGTTTAACGCCATCCAGGCCGTTGAACCGGGCGGGACCATTCAGGTCACGGCGCAAAAGGTTTCCCCGACCGAGGCCACCTTGGATATTCGCGATGACGGCCCCGGGGTTCCCGCTGAATTACGGCAGGAGATTTTCAAGCCCTACTTTACCACCAACCAAAAAGGCACCGGTCTGGGGTTGGCGGTGGTGCAGCAGAATGTGCTCGCGCATGGCTGGGAAATTGCCTGCCTGCCCAATGAGCCCAAGGGCGCGATTTTCCGGCTTTCCCATTTGCACCTTTCCGTTTAGTCTCCGGGCATGTCGCTTGAGACGCCCAAAAATAATCCGCAGACGCCGCGCATCCTGATCGTGGACGACGATGCTGGCCAGCGCAGCTTGCTGGATTACTTTCTGAAGAGCCAGGGGTTCGAGACCGTGGTGGCCGTGTCCGGCGAAGCGGCGCTCGAACTGCTTCGTTCCCGGGAAATCAACATGATGATTTCGGACGTGCGGATGCCGGGCATGTCTGGCTTGGAAACCTTGCGCCACGCCCGCCAGCAGCACGCCGTTCTGCCAGTCCTCTTGGTCACCGCCTATGCCGACATTCGCGATGCCGTCGTGGCCATGCGGGATGGAGCGGTGAATTACCTCTCCAAACCCATTGATCTGGACGAACTCCTTGCCTGTGTGCGGCAGGCCACCGGTTTGGCGGCCTCCGGCCCCATCAAACTCGGGGACGACAAACAACTGCCGGATTCGGTCGTAGCCCGCAGCCCGTTAATGATCGCCTTATTTCGCGACGCCTCGCTCATTGCCGCTTCGGATAGCCGGGTGCTGATCACGGGGGAAAGCGGCGTGGGCAAGGAGGTGCTGGCGGATGTCATTCACGCCTGGAGTCCGCGCGCGGCGGGTCCACTGGTCAAGGTCAACTGCGCCGCCATTCCCGAAACCCTGCTCGAGAGCGAATTGTTTGGTCATGAAAAAGGCTCCTTTACCGGAGCGACCGCCCAACGGATTGGCCGCTTTGAACAGGCAGATGGCGGGACCATTCTGCTGGATGAGATTGCGGAAATGTCCGCGCAACTGCAGTCCAAACTGTTGCGCGTCACGCAAAATGGACGCTTCAACCGGGTCGGTTCCAACCAGGAAATTCAGGTCAACACCCGCATTTTGGCCGCTACCAACAGCAATCTGGAAAAAGCTGTCAAAGACGGGCGCTTCCGCGAGGATTTGTATTATCGTTTGAACGTGGTGGAACTCAACATTCCCCCGTTGCGCGAGCGGCCCGAGGATATCCTGCCCCTGGCCAGTCGGTTTCTCGCCGAGTTTACCCAGGGCAAGGCCCGCTTCTCGTCCGGGGTGGTGGAGTGCCTTGCGCGTTATGGCTGGCCCGGCAATGTGCGCGAGTTGCGCAATGCCATGGAGCGTGCCGCGCTGTTGTCGCGGGGTGAACTGATCCTGCTGGACCATCTCCCCAATCGGCTGCGCCAATCGACGGACCAGCCGGGAACGGCGGTTGAGGCTGCCGATCCGCAGCGGTTGGAAGGCATCGAGCGCGAAGCCATCATCCATGCGTTGCGTGCCCACGACTTCAATCGCACCGAAACCGCCCGGGCGCTTGGCATCAGCCGCCGGGCGTTGCTCTACAAACTGCAACGACTGCGCGAGGCTGGCTTCCACGTGGACCCCGTTTGACCGGGCCGCAATCAGGTGCTCGTGTAAACACCGAATCTCATAGAAATGCCGGCCAATCCAATTCCCGCTTGACGGCGGATAGGTAAAACTTGGCAGATTCAAAGATTCAAAAATGTGAGAATAGGCGATTGACAAACTCAAATATATGCGTAATGTGACTACAGAATATCAGTCGCATAGATAGCGGAATATAGTTTAACAATGTAATCTAATCGGGTATATGAAAAAAACTACTAGCCTCGACGTGCAAAGGTGTGTGGCGCTGGCTTTCTTTGTAAGCAGTCTGTGCATCTATGCGCAACCTTTGGCCACCTATGACCTTTCGGCGGATTATTCCACCAATGCCAATCCCAATGGTGTCTGGGCCTATGGGTGGAAGGAGACAACCACTGGAGCGTTCTCCAACCACACGTTTTTCCGGATAACCTTTAATGAAGCCGGTGGCCAGGATTGGGTTTGGGCACGCTATTCCAACGACCAAAGTTTCATCATGCGCAACGGATCAAGTTTCGATGGCTCGGCGGGGGGCGGGCAGGCACGCTGGGCACCTGGACAGATGATTATCGGGCCTGGTCATCCCCTCCACAATGACAATTATGGTGGTGTTCGTTTCACCGTTCCCAATAACGCACAAGGCACACATTTGGTGCAAGTGCGGGTGGACGACCTGTACGTCGGCGCGTTGAGTGGTGATACTGACTTTCACGTAGTGCGAAGTGGTGTGGAGTTGGTTGGCGTCAATATCCCTGCGTCCGCAACCACCTTCACCAATGGTTTTGGTTATACCAACCAAACGATATTGATGGCAGGCGAAACGCTGGATTTTCTGGTGGGGCGCGGCTTGGATAATAGTTACAACGGTTCAACTTTAAAAATCAACCTCACGATCAAACGCCTGGATGAAGCCCTGGCACCGCCTATGTTCTTAATCCCATTACAGGGGCTAACCGTGTATCCCGGGGACAACACGGCTTTGGTCGCACAAGTGACTGGAAATGCCCCCTTGACGTACCAGTGGTTCTTTGAAAATAACCTGATCCCGGATGCGACCAATGCCTCGTTAACCTTGCTCAACTGTCAGCCTTCCACTGTGGGTAATTATACCCTGGTGGTGTCAAATATGGTGGGCTCAGTGACCAGCAGTCCGGCTATGCTTACGGTGACAACCAATCCCAGCGTAAACGTGACTCCCACGAATGCGGTGGTTTATATCACCACCAGCACCTCGTTCGTCGCCAGTGCTTCCGGACCAAGCCCCCTTACGTTCCAGTGGCAGTTTAATGGTTCCAATCTTACTGGTGCCACTAACAATGTTTTAGCTCTCACCAATTTAACCCTGGCACAATCGGGAGCTTACCAATGTGTGGTCATGAACCCCTATGCCAGTACTACCAGTGCCCCTGTAACACTGACTGTACAGACGACGTCTCTCACTTGTGTGGATGATTTTGATCCGGTTATAGATTCCAACCAGTGGTTTTCCGTTGGTGGAGCCATTGCTACGAATTATGGAGGTTCAGTCTCTGGCACCAAGGCATTGGTCTTTACCGCCACAAGCGGAACCCGGCAAGTTACCACGAGGCCGCTTAATACCACGTCGGGCGGCACTATTAGTTACTACCTGCGCACCGGGACCAATACTTATGTGTACTACTGGGATCGGCCAGACTACGTCAATGAGTACACTTTGCTTGAATATTCCGTGAACCAGGGAAGCACTTGGACAACCATCACCAATCACAGTCTGGTCATCTCCAATTGGACCCAGTTCCAGATGCCCATTCCGGCGGCGGCACAAAGCAGCTACACCCTGTTCCGTTGGCGACAATATGCATATACCACCGCCACCTCTTATAATGGTGACAACTGGGCGTTGGAAGACGTGAATATCAACGCCATGCCGACCTCGCCAACCATAACTACTGGGCCATCCAACCAGACTGTTACTGTTGGTGGTACAGTTGCCTTCACCTCCTCGGCCACCAGCACTACCCCTATGATGTACCAATGGTATTTCAGCGGCCAGACCATAAACAATGCCACCAACAGCGGTTTGACCTTGCTCAATGTCACCTCGAATAATGCCGGTGGCTATTTTGCGGTGGTGAGTAACCTGGGTGGCTCGGCGACCAGCGGGGTGGCCACTCTGACCGTGATCCCGCCGCCCAGCATTGTGGCGGTGCCCAGCCTGACGGCGACGCCGGGCACGGATCTGGTGGTGCCTATCACGCTGGTCTCGCGCGGCACGGAAAACGTGGTCAGCTTCAGCCTGGCGTTTGATCCGGCCCGGCTGAGTTTTCGCCAAGTAACGATGGGGGAAGGGGCCGCCTTGGCCTTCCCGACGTTCAACTCGTTACAGGCCAGCAATGGGCTGGTGGGCAT
>JBAXGN010000142.1 GCA_037139415.1 Verrucomicrobiota bacterium
AAATTGACAGAGCACGGCGAAAAAGGCAACTTTTATTTGCGGATAAGCACTAAATCATACCATGGCTCATCCGCTGATGGCGGATAATCCATGGGACGTGTGATTCCATTGGCAACGGCACCGGGCACTGTTCCGGCCATGTGGTCCAATCCCCAACTGTGAAGCCACTGCGGCGGATTGTAACTTCCGCAGCCTTCCATCATACAGAGATTCAGTTTGTTCAGACCCAAAACCCAGTCCATCTGCCGATCCGCCAAGCGCCGGGCTGCCGGATCATTCAACAGTTGTGCCGCCTGATACAACGCCCAGGCATCCGACAAATACTGGCTGTTCTGGCCCCACACATAATAACTCCGTTTGGCTCCATTTGCAGGCTTGAAACGCGGACAAAAAAATACGCCCTTTGCAAACGGCACAATCCCGAACGGGCTGTTCGAAAGCTCCTTGATGCCCGCCGTCCATTTCTGCAAAACGGCCAGGGCGATTTTTTCGGTCCTGGTTTTCGGAGCCTTTTTGCAATACAACGCCAGCGCTGCGGCGGGCACTCCCTGTAGCACCATCCGCGAATATCCATCCGTCGGCCACAAACCGTCGGGGCCCTGTTCAGCCTGAAGAATGTTTACAAGCCGCCTGGCCGATTCCGCGTAGCGCGATTCGCCCGTCAAACATTCCAGCTCGATATCAGCCAGCAATAAATCGGCCACGCGACGAACATAGCGACCCTTCACATCCTGCCCCAAATCGGCCGTATGCTGACCTTCCCAGCCGTTCCAGATTTCTTCCGTGTCTTCATCCAGATGTTCCGCCGCACCGCGCCAGAGATCAACTGCCGCATCACGGAAATCTGTTCGTCCGGTTTCATTCGCCAGCGCAGCCAGCGCCGCGGCGACCATGCCACTGTAACTTTCACTCCGCAACGTTCGGTCATCTTTGGTGTCGATCAAATTATCCGTCGTCAGGTCCGGCCGGAGTCTGTGGTCATATCCAAACCACACATCCTGATAAACTTTTCCTTTACCCGGTTGCCACATCTTCCGCAAAAACTCGCCGCCCCACAAAGCCTCGGCACGAACTTTTTTCCGGCCCGCATCGGACAAGCTCGTATTCCGGTTTCGTGCCAGCTCATTCAATGCATAAACCGACCGACAGGTGATCATCGTGTACTTGTTCCAGTCGCCCGCATCATGCCAGCCACCGGACGTATCCAGATGAACGCGGACACCGTTGTTGGTCTGCACCGCGTCATCCAGGTGACACGCCTCGTGCCAGCCCTCAACACGATCGCCGCAACGTTGCAGGCAGAACCAATGCACCGCCATCATCGCCGTTTCCCGGAACATGACATCGTCTCCGATCAGAAATGGAAACGATTGATGAGTGCCGTTCTCCGTTTTCACTTCGACCACAAACCGGCCCGGCGCCTGTAATCCGCTGAAATCGCTCGTCCAACAATTGACGCCCCACAATAAACCTGCCGGCTGCGCCGCACCGGTAAAAACTGATTGTTGCGCTGCATCCAAAACGCGGAACGTCACCTGTGTGCATGATTGATTTGTCGGTGTTTGAAAAACAAATGATTTCGGCGCGCGGAAATCATAGCCCACCTGATTCACCAGCACGGTCGCATTGGTTATCGGTTTAGCCGCATAACGCGCGACCGTTGAGGTGGTCTCCGAAAGGACCGGGACCAGACTGAGCAACAAAAAGGCAATGGTATGGCTGAATATTTTCATGGCATCTTTCCTGGGTAGTTACGATGTTAAACTGGTAGGAAATTGCTTTCGGGAACGCTACCGCCACCCCGCGACTCGGCGCAAAGCGGTTAAATCGATTTTTTTCGAGAATTGTTTAAGCTTTTTCATTTTTTAATTTGAAACTGATAAGAATTTGGTTGTTTTTAGCCATCGCATCCCCTGCCGCCGCACTGGCCGCGATGTGTTTAATTAAGCTGTTAACAGTCATTGTCATAGTTTGCCGTACGACGCCATCACTGATTCCCCGCAGACTGAAAATCGACGATGTGAAGGGGACTCGGGTTTCCGGGCGTGTCTGGTGCCTCCTGCGCATAGACGGAGAGAATTTCCGCCTTATTCCACCGGCCGTTGTCAGTGAGCGGCTCGCCCACGAATTGCCGCTCCGATTCCCAAACGGTCGTCCAATCGCTCCAGCCGGACGCTTCCGAGGCGGCGGAAATTTTCAGCACTCCCGCGGCGACCTTTTGGTGGTAGTTGAGGTCATGGCCCTGACAGTAAATCACGAAGATATTTCCATTTTTTCCAACGACCACCTGCGGCTTGCGCCCGTAAAAAGGCAGCAGTTGCCGATGCCATTTTCCAGCGGAATCGTGCCAATAGTGACAATAGCGCCAGGCGTTCAAATCCTTGCTCGGCTGCGCAGCGTCCGGCGGATTCTGCCAGCGGATCACATGCACCCGGCCTTTCGCATCTACAAACTGGGTCGTCACGTTCATCAATCCCCATTCCATGGGGATTGGCGCGACGACGATACCAGGAGTCTCCAACGCTATCGTCCGGCTGGCAAGCGGATCGCTTCCGAGCACGGCTATCTGATCCCCGGCATTGTTCCGCCATGTCCGGCCAGCGTCTTCGCTGTAGGCGTAGCAGAGATCGTGATTGGAGCGCAGCTCATAATTTTCACGCCAGCACCACGTGACATGCAGCCGGGAATCGGGTCCGTAGCGGAGCATATCCGGATACGCGCACCGGGAACGATCACCCTGATATTCTCCCGCTCTGGAGAAAAGCATGCCCAACACTTTCCATTCACCCCGGTCGCCGCTGTACTCCGCCAGATACCAATCGCCGTCTCCCGACGCGCCCAGCCGATAGAGGAACTGGAGTTCGCCTCCGGGCGCACTGAAAAATTGGGGATACGTGACCCGCGTAATGGGCCGGCCTATCTCCAATTCGTCCGTCGTCTGTCCAAAATTTTCCGCCTTCCATTCCATGGTGTCCGGCCGGGAGGCCAACCCGCGAACGGAACGACGATAGTGCAGCGGGTGCTCATGATGATCATAGGAGAGGTGGACGGTACCATCGCCGGAACAAATCCCGATGACGGCGACGTTGTGTACGTCCTTATGATCCTTGATCCGGTAGTCCGTGAAACGGATGACACTCCAGTTTCCATCCGGAAGCTTTCGCCGCGCGGCGCACAATATTCCCCCGTTGCCAAAATACGCGGCATACTGCCAGCCCAGATGTGTGACGACCGCTTCTTGCTGGAAAGTCTGTCCGTTAATGCCAATGCCCCAGGGACCGCTCGTGAAGGTGTGAGCAAAACGATCGACCACGGAATCGCTCAGCAGGTTTAATGTCGGCGGCTTCCCGGCTACAGGTGGGTCGAGTCTCGCGGACGGCGCGTCCTTCGCGGGAAGAAGCGGATTCGCCAGAACCAGAACGGCAAATAGATGAACTGATAGGAAACTGTTTTTTTAGCCATCGTACTCCCTCCTGCCGGAGTGGTCGCGACGCGGTTAGTTCTGTTTTTCATATTGAAGGTTTTCAAAAATCCCACTCCGCTCAGAGCTTGGGAGATGGGAGTTTGTATAGCCGCTGTTATCTTCATATGTTTGCTGGGTTTGGTGGCCATCCTGCCTCAGCGTTAACCGACGCTAAAAGGCGAATTTTACACCCAACCCAATTATGGGCTCTTGCGTGGCGGCTGGATCATTAGACCTTCAATGGTCTGTTCGATATACTGGTCATTGGGTTTGCCATTGACTCGCTTTTTCAAGAGGTAGCCCTGGTTACAGGCGGCCCCCTCTTTCCACTCAAAAGTCATATCAGGTTGCAGATCCATGCTGCCCGTGGTGTGGGCATCCCAATAGTCACCCAATCCGCGCACCGCATAGAGTACTGTCGTGGGATCGGCAACATGCCGATCTTTGGCTTTGCCCCCAAAGTACAATTCATAAGCGAATCGGACGGGATTATTCTCCGGTGTTTCCACCAAACGCGCGCCCGCCTTAAGCCCGCTTGGAACCGACCCGATTTCACGACCGACAAACATTACCCGGGCAGGCCAATGCTTGATGACGTAGTAAGTCGCCTCTTTATCCACCACAAAATTGGTGTTCCCGAGTTTCAGGTCATCACGCGCAGGGGTGCCCAAAAAATTTCCACCCATGCAGGCCCACTGGCGAACTTTCCGGCGCACCAATTCCATACCACTGGGCCGATTGCCCTTGGCCGACTGTTTCAATAGGGCTGACAGATTACTTAAATAGCCGACCGTCAATATTACCACACTATTATCCTCGGCCTGATCCAGTACCCGACAGTAAAGTTCGACGGCGTCCTCGGCATCCTCACTTTGGCGCAACGCATGAGGAAACTTGTCAGCCACCAGGCGGGTATATTTTGATTCCCGCAATGGGGCGTTGAATTTGGGTGCGCCCACGGGAATATTTGTCCGTCCGTAATACGTGTTTAAGGCAGAAATAGTCAACGGCGCCCAGGCATTACGGCCACAAGTCACGGTAGCAAGAATTTCAACTTCCCCTTTATCGGCCAATGCATGCAGAACCGCCATCGCTCCCGCATCGTCGCAGTCGCTATCCATATCGCTGTCAAAAATGACCTTAACTGGTGCGCCAGCTAATGAGCCTTCGCCAATAACACAACCAAACACAACCAGAACCGGAACAAGCCCGGTCATGAGCACCTGCCGAAGATATTTTAAATGCATAACGATCGCTGTTTTCCCATCTCTTCTACTGTCTGTCAATGATCTGCCTTGTAGCGACATTTGTCCATTTGTCCAAATACTGATAGAAAATTGGTTATTTTGCCATCGCAGCCCCGCCTGTCGAATGGCCGCGATGCGGTTAATTATCTACGTCTGCAGGATCGCGCCATGCTGGCTCAGCAACGCGCGAATTTCGGCGATGGGAACCTGCAAAGGCGACACCTGTTTGCGGCAAGCCAGGGCCGCCGCTGCCCCCGCCGCCTGACCCATGGCCATGCAGGAAGCCTGCACGCGCAATGCCGAGTTGGCCGCCCGATCACTGCTGATGCTGCGGCCGGCCACCATGAGGTTTTGGCTCCCTTTGGGCACCAGGGCCCGCAAGGGAATCGTGGGCACCACGCCCCGCTTCAACGGTTGCGGTTCCACCCCTTCGCGATCATGGACGTCAATGGGATAAAAAGAGTATCCCACGGCATCGTCGAAAACGCGGCCGGATTCATAATCCTGCCGCGTGATGAGCACCTCACCGATAATGCGATAGGTTTCACGCACGGCGGTTTCCGGTTGCATTTTCAACACCTTGACTCCGGCACCGCCCGGCAGCGTGCGAATAAAGCGCAGTAAACGAAGGATCGAAGTGCGCCCGGCAATGTTGGCTTGCGTCATCGTAGCAGAGGTCGAGCTATCCGCGCCAAAGATGTGCTGCAAGTTTGAACCACCGGCTTTCAGAAAATCCATGAATGGACGGTTGGCATAGCAATAATCGCCTTCTTTTAAGATCCCATCACGCAAGGCTTGCTGGTAGCGCTTTTCGATCTCCTTCGCGTCGAGCTTGGCGGTTTCATACCCTCCCAACACAAAGCGTAAAGTGCCGGGTTGCATTTCGGTTTCCCGCAAGCGCGGCAGACCAATCAGGCCGACGATGTCAGCGCCGCCCGTGCAATCAATAAGCTGTCGGCAGTGGATCGTCCGCCGCAAACCCTTGCCAACGGTCGCAACCTCCCAGCCGCCCGCGGCGCTGCGCACGGACAACGGCAACTCATAATAAGCGAGTGTGACGCCCGTGCCAATACATGCTTCTTCGGCCACCGCCGCGTAAAGCGGGCCATTCACCCCTACGGGAGTCCCGCCACTGGATGGAATTCGTGAAAAATCTGGCAGCTTGGCCCCGTCCAATTCCACCGCGCGACTGATCAGTTCCCAACCAATCCCAGCGATGACTTGCCTGCCCCACGCGTGAAACAACTGCACTGCCGTCACGCCACCCGTGGTCGTGGCACCGCCCAGTTGGCTGCCCATCTCGACCAGCATCGTTCGCGCACCAGCGCGCGCGGCTTGAATTGCGGCAACCGTGCCTGCGGTTCCACCGCCAATCACTAAAACATCCACCTTGACATCGGGCGACTCCAAGTGCGACTCCGAGGCTGCGCGCAGCCAAGTTGGTAAAGTGGCCACGCTTATTACTCCAACGAGCTTAATTGCACTGCGTCGTTTTATCTTCATGTGAACCTCAAGATTGATTAATTTTTAGAGCTAGGTAAACCATTTGTTTGGACGTGTCATTGTTGACCCCGATGCCGATATGGGGTCCGCCGGGGATAAACCAAGGTGTCAGGTGGGCAAACCACCGCAAGTCAGGACGGGATGGGATGAGCAGTGCGCCAACGTCCACCTGCACCACGGTTCCCTCTGGCGTGCGTATTGTTCCGGTAGCCGTTGCTTCCTTTGCAGGGGCGAGTCCTCCGATGGTCGAGCCGCCCCCACCGTCAGCACGGAGGGTGTCGTCCGCCTTCAGGTCGCCGATAGCGTACTGGATGCCCGCCAGATTCAGCTTGAGCATGGACGCACTCCAGAAGATCTCGTCGTTGTTGCCGAAGCAGTTGACGAACACCCGCCCCTTCCCCTCGTGGCGGACCCACACCACCGGGTTCAAGCCATCGGTGCGGAATCCCCGTGGCTTGCCATTTTCATCCTTGGCGGTTGTGGGATCGGACATGTCCATGCTCACCAGCACGCGAACGTTCTTGCGGCCGGTCCTGGTGTCAAACTGGAATATGGCGTCCTTCATCGAGAATCCGTCGGGATTCAGATGGGCGGTGATGGAGTGCTTGGGTTCCTCTATTTTAAAGCGCCAGGCGAGATAGTGACCCCAGGGATGCCCGGCGGAACAGCCGCCGATCATGTTCCGCAAGTCGTTGAAATCGTCGGAGCCAAAGTTGTCCACCGCCGAATGCAAGGCGACAATGCCCTTGCCGTTGCGCACAAAATTGAGCAGGTCTTCGCGCGGGGCACCCTCGGGGAACACCATATTTTGGCAATTGTTGAGGACGATGGCGTCGTAGGCAGCCAGTTTGGCGGCCTCGAACACACTGTAATCATAGCTGATGTCGGTGCTCCAGGCCTTGGTCTTCTCGCCTAGGATGGTCAGAGCCTTTTCCGCCACCGAGATGGAATGGTGGGTGAAGTTCTCGCAACGGCCAAAGACCAGGATCTTGCGTGGTTTCTCGGGTTTGGCAAGGGGCTCATTCGGGCAGGCCGCCGTCATTTTGGTGACCATTTCGGGGGTGACCTTGGTCAGCTCGGGGAGCATGATTCCCGGTATCTTCGGCTCCTCCTCGGCAGCCGCAGCCATACCGCTGGCAAGCGTCAGCAGAATGAGGAAGCTGCGGGAAAGTGTTGAATACTTATTCCCCAAGCCCTCACGAGGCGTAGGTTGTTCCGTTCGTCCGCTATTGACAGTGTTTTGCATGCCCATATCCTAAGTGAAGCGACTTGGGAGTTTGCGCACGGTCATTTGTGATTTTGCGCACCCTCGGTAAAGTTGGTCTCTGGCATGCGCAGGGAAACCGTCCCGCGTCGCGAATAGGTGAGTTTTATGAGTTCATCGCCGGAACACATTGCGGTATTAATCGAAACGTCGAGCGCGTACGGACGCGGTTTGATCCGCGGGATTGCCGAATACGTGCAGAGCCAGACCGCGTGGTCGCTGCGCTTGGAGGAAACTGGACCGATCAAGTCGGTTCCGGCGTGGATACGAGTCTGGCGCGGCCACGGCATTATCGCGCGCCTTGAGACGCCGGGCATTGCCCGTTCCCTCCTGGCCAAAGGGGTTCCGCTCGTGAATGTTTCCGGGCGCACCTCCCCTCCGGGCGTGCCCCATGTGGACCTGGACAACGGCGCGGTTTGCAAAATGGCCGTGGATTATTTTGTGCAGCGAGGTTTCCGGCATTTCGCTTACAGCGGCAATCCGCGCTTTCAGTGGTCTCGCTGGCGGCGTGAACAGTTCGCACGCGAGGTGGCTGCCGCAGCCGGAAGCTGCGATCTGTTCGATTGCGAAGACACCACAAAGGATGATCAGCGGTTGCAGGCTTGGCTCAAAACGCTGCCTAAACCGGTGGCCGTTTTGGCGTGCAATGACCGGCATGGTTGTGCCGTGCTGGAAGCCTGCCAGCGGATCGGTTTGACGGTGCCGCAAGAAGTCGCGGTGCTGGGCGTGGATAATGACGAAATCCTTTGCACCCTCGCCCGGCCCCAGCTTTCAAGCATCGTGCCCGATCCTCAGGGCATCGGTTACATGGCCGCCCAGACGCTGCATGAATTGCTCCAGGGGCGCAGAACACACACGATGGAACGTTGGGTTCGACCCCTGATGGTTGCCAGCCGGCAGTCCACCGATGCTTCCGTTGTGAGCGACTGGCACGTCAGCCAGTCCCTCCGCATCATCCAGGGCCAGGCCGTGCATGATCTTCACGTGGATGACCTCGCGGCCCAGGTTCAAACCTCGCGGCGCTACCTGGAGGAACGTTTTCGCGCGGTGCTGGGCTGTTCCATTCATGATGAAATCTTCCGCGTGCGAATGGCCACCGCCCAGCGGTTATTGAGCACCACCTCGCTCCCATTGAAGGACGTCGCCGCGCGATCCGGCTTTCGGCGGGCCGACTATCTCAGTGTGGTGTTCCGGGAAAAGCTCGGAGTTTCACCCAGCGAGTATCGCGCACGCAATCAGTGATACTTGCCTCGCTTCGCGCCACCTCCCGGGCATGCCTTGCCTTCTGCGCAGCCTTGCGTTACTGTCCACGCTCGCATGTGCAAACACCACATACCTTTCGTCGCCATAGCTTTGCTTATGGCTCCTTCGGTCTCCACCCGGGGTTCGCCGGCTCCTCAGGAGGCGGGCATCCCGATCCGCAGTAACTCGGTCGGCAAGCGCGTCGGTTCAAAAGGCAGCGCCATCGCGCCCAACGGCAATATTTATCCCGCCAGTACCAATTACGTCCTTTCGCTCAGCGCCGATCGGCTGGACGCGACTTACAAACAGGGCGAAACCGTCACGTTCACCATCACCCTGTTGCTCGACCATCAGCCTGTGAAGGACGCCGCGGTGAACTGGACCCTCTCCAAGGACGGTGCTCCACCCGCGACGAGCGGCACTGCGAAATTCACCGGCGCCAGCGCAACCATCACGGGCAAGCTCGACGAACCAGGCTTCCTGCAGTGCCGCGCTTCGTTTGCCGGGCCGGACAAGCTTGTCCGCATCGCTCTTGGCGGTGCGGCGATTGACCCTCGCCAGATCAAAGCAAGTCTGCCGGCCCCCGCCGACTTTGACGAGTTCTGGACCGTGCAGAAGCAAAAACTCGCAGCCATCCCACTGAACGCCAGCCTGAAGGCAGAGAAGTCGCCGGTGCCGGGTGTCGAGTGCTTCGACGTCAGCGCCGATTGCGACGGGGCGCCGCTGCGCGGCTACCTCGCACGGCCCACGGGTGCGAAGCCGAAGAGCCTGCCGACTATCCTCTTGGTCCACGGCGCGGGCGTGCGCAGTTCCAACCTCGGCGGTTCGGCGGATTGGGCCAGACAAGGTTTTTTGGCGATGGATATGAACGCCCATGGTTTGCCCAACGGCCAGCCCGACGAGTTCTACCAGAACCTCACCAACGGGCGACTGAAGAACTACAGCCAACAAGGGCGTGAATCGCGCGAGGCGGTTTATTTTCGCGGCATGTTCCTGCGCCTGGTGCGCGCGATTGACTTCCTGACCGCGCAACCCGAGTGGGACGGCCGCACCGTCGTTGTCCATGGCAGCAGCCAGGGCGGCTGGCAGGCAATTGCCGCCGCTGGCCTCGACTCGCGCGTGACCTTCTTCGCGGCGGGTGTACCCGCAGGATGCGACCACACCGGTGTGGTCGCCAACCGCGTCAACGGATGGCCCCAATTCCTCGCCAAGCCGCCGGCGAAACCCGATTCCAAGATTCTCGAGGCTGTCCGCTACTACGACGCGGTGAACTTCGCCACGCGCATCAAAGCCGCCGGCATTGTGACCGTCGGCTTCATTGACACCACCTGTCCGCCCACTAGCGTTTATGCCGCCTACAACGCTTTGCCCGGAAAAAAGGAGATCTTTAACGACGTCCCATCGGGTCACGCGCTCTCACCCAAGGCAGCCTCGGCGATGCGCGAGGCCATTGCGGCCGTCAAATAAGCTCACTCATGAAACCCACCGGCACACTTCTCGCCGTCCTGTTGTTGGCGGGGCTTGCCCCAACCGGCCGCCTTTCCGCCGCAGACCCGTGGCAGCCGGCCCCCGGTCCGCTAATGACCCGCTGGGCGAAGGACGTTTCGCCGACGAATGCGCTGCCGGAGTACCCGCGCCCACAGATGGTGCGCGAGCGTTGGCAGAATCTCAACGGCCTTTGGGATTACGCCATCACAGCGAAGGCCGACGAGCGCCCGCCCGCGGCCTACGACGGAAAGATTCTCGTGCCATATCCGGTTGAGTCGGCGTTGTCCGGGGTGATGAGGGCCTTGCAGTCCGAGCAGAGGTTCTGGTACCGGCGCACCTTCGACGTGCCTTCGGCGTGGCTCGACGGACGCATCAAGCTCCACTTCGGCGCGGTCAACTGGATTTCCGAAGTGTGGATCGACGGCAAATCCATCGGCCGCCATCTTGGCGGTTACGATGGCTTCACGTTCGATTTGAATCTTAAGAATATCCTCACCAAGGCCGGCCCCCACGAAATCGTGGTCGGCGTGAATAATCCCGTGGACAAAGGCTGGCAGGCGCGCGGCAAACAAGTGCTGAAACCCGGCGGCGCCAATTACACGGCCAGCTCCGGCATCTGGCAGACGGTGTGGCTGGAGCCGGTTCCAAAATCTGCGGTGGACAACCTCACGCTCGTTCCCGATCTGACGGCCGGGTCGCTGGCCATCACGGTGGACGGACGGCTCGTGCCGACCGCGCCGCTCAAGGTCGTGGCCACGGCCTATGACGGCGCCAACCCGGTTGCCTCGGTCGAAGGCGTGATCGGCTCCGAATTCGCGCTTCCTTACGTGACCGACAACCTTGTCAAATTCTACAAGGCCACCCTGGCCTGGACCTCGACCCACCTCACGCTCGCCATTCCCAACCCTAAGGCGTGGTCGCCGGTGTCGCCGTTTTTGTATAACCTCAAAATCGAGCTGAAGGACGCGTCCGGCCAGGTGGTGGACACGGTGACGAGTTATTTTGGCGTGCGCGACGTGGCGCTGGTCAAGGATGAAAAAGGACGGCAGCGCATATTTATCAACGGCCAGCCCGTCGTGCTGTTGGGCGCGCTCGATCAAGGCTACTGGCCGGACGGCATCTACACCGCGCCGACCGACGCCGCGTTGCGATTCGATCTCGAGGCCGCCAAACGGCTAGGCTTTAACGCGCTGCGCAAACACGTGAAGGCCGAGCCCGCGCGCTGGTATTATTGGGCGGACAAACTCGGCGTGCTCGTGATGCAGGACATGCCGAGCAGCAGCTCCGGCGATCCCTACACGGACCTGCCGTCCTCGCCCGAGGCCAGCGAACAGCTCTGGAGCGAGTTCCAACAGATTATCTCCGAGCGGATCAACCACCCGTCGATCATCATCTGGTGTCCCTTCAACGAAGGCTGGGGCCAGCACGACACGCGGCGTTTCGCCGCTAGCGTGAAGCAACTCGACCCCTCGCGTCTTGTCTCCGAGGCCAGCGGGTTTCCCTGGCATGGCGGCGGCGACATCGCCGACCAGCACGGCGGTTGGGCGGGCGCGCACAATCTGCAGGCTGGTCTAAACACCGAGACTTGCGGTTTCGGTCTCACCGTGCCCGGTCACGATTGGCCGGGCAAACACTGGTCCACTGGCACCTACGACCCCGCCACCAGCAAGCAAACGACCGGCAAATACGAGCAGCTCTACCCCCTCGATGCCGCCTCGCGAAAATGGTATACCGACGAGCTGGTCAAATTCTACGGCGACAACGTGAGGGACGGTTCCAGAATCGGCACGTCGGGCAACTTCAAGTGCCAGCTCATCGATGTCGAAACCGAGGCCAACGGATTGCTCAGTTACGACCGCGCGGTGTGGAAGGTCGATCCCGACGCGATCCGCAACGCCACCCATCCTGGTGCCTCCGATGTGCGCTGGTCCAATCCGCTGCCGTTCCAATACACCGAAGGCCAGACCGCCCCACGCTCCGAAGTACGCGATCCGTGCATCATTCGCGAAGACGACACTTACTACCTCATCTTTACCATGCACCCGTTCCGCAACCGCGAGGAGAAGTTTCTGAACGAGCCGAACCAAGGAGGTTCGCCCGGTATCGCGCTTTACTCATCGAAAGATTTGAAGTCGTGGAAATTCGAGAATTGGCTCGTGAAGGCATCGGAGTTGACGGAAAGCTGTCCCCACAAAAACCGCTTCTGGGCTCCGGAGATTCACAAGATTGGCGGCAAGTTTTATCTCATCTTCACGGCCGACAACTGGCTCAAGAACGAATACAACCCCGCTGGCACGTGGGGCACGGCGGGCTACGCGTTCGTCGGCGTTGCCGACAAGATCACCGGTCCCTACGAGCACATCACGTGGCTTCGCGGCGCCGGCTGCGACACGACGCTGTTCGGCGACACCGACGGCAAGACTTACGCCTTCATCTCGCGCGGCAACATTGACGTGCAGGAGATTGACCTGAACACAATGAAGCTTGTGGGCCAACCCAAGCGCATCCTCACCGCCGACAACTCCGACATCGGCGTCCCCGCCAAGCCGGATTACCTCGAAGGCCCGTGGGTGGAAAAGATCGGCGCAAGGTATTGCCTCTTCTATGCCGAAATCTACAAGGACAAGAAGTTCCCCGCCTGGCTCGGCTACTGGACCGGTGTCGCGTATGCCGACTCACCGCTCGGTCCGTGGAAAAAAGACCCGCGCGGCAAACTTTTTCTCGGCGGCCATCTCGCTGTCTTCGACGGTCCTGACCACCGTAAATGGTTTTCCTACCGGGGCGAAAGCAACGACGCCGCGCACGGCAAACTCTGCATCGCCCCGGTCAACCTGGAATAGCCATGGCCCACTTTGTCCGCTTGGCCTGGTGGAGCATGAAACTCTCATGCCGGAAAGGATCGGGGGAAACGGGATCCCTGCGCCGAAACGCAGCGCGGTAGTTCCTGACTTCCAGCTCAACAAAACCACCTTTTATGTCACCCAGCGTCCCTATACGCTCAAGCCGGTACGGGGCACCTTGTTCCTGTGCTTTAACGCCCGGCAGCAAGTCGATTTGCGCGACTGGCGGCGCGCGGAGGTCGTGCAGGCGCAGCAACAGTTGCAGGCCGGCAAAACGATTAAAAGCGGCTTGGAAAAGTATTTTGACCGGCGCGGCAAACTCAGGCCCAGGTGCTGGCGCAAGCCGAGGAGTTTGATGGTTACTCCTGTATTTTCTCCACCCACCCCTTGCCCAAAGCGCAACTGGTGCATCACTACTTTGACAAGGATCTCGTGGAAAAAGCCTTTCGCGCCCTCAAAGGCGTGATCAAACTGCAACCGCTTCGCCACTGGTTGGCCCAGCGCGTCATCGCCCATGTCTTTATCTGTTATCTGGCCTATCTCTTGCTGGCCTTGCTGAAGTTCCGCCTTAAAGATTTAGCGCTCTCCCCCGAAGCGGCGCTGGAGGAACTGAGTACGATGTACAAGGTCTACCTGCGCGATCCCAAAAACGTCTTCAAAATCTCGCGCGTTGTCACCCTCACCAAAAAACAGGAAACCATTCTCAAGACCATTGACCCCAAACTTTTGACCTCAGAAAATTGATGTAGTGAGTATTTTTGACCTGGAATTCAGGTTGAACTCGCGGGCGGGACGCCCGCGCCACTCATGATCTTGGCGACGCCGAAGTCGGCAATCATCACGCGCCCAGTCTTGTCCAGCAGCAGGTTCTCCGGCTTGATGTCGCGGTGGACGATGCCGTGCTCGTGGGCGTATTGCAGCGCCTCGCACACCGGCGGCACGATAGCCAGCGCCTGCTCGGGGGTGAACCGGGCGGTTTTCATGGCCTGCCGCAGGTTCACGCCGTCCACAAACTCCATCAGCAGGTAGTAGAACCCGCCCGCCTGGCCGAAATCATGAATGGTGACGATATTGGGGTGATTCAGCGCGGCGAGCGCCTTTGCCTCGCGTGTAAATCGTTCGGCGAACTGCGGGTCGCCCACACGCTCAGGGGCGAGGAGCTTGAGCGCAACGAGACGGTTGAGACTTTTCTGCCGCGCCTTATAGACTACCCCCATGCCGCCGCGCCCCAGGCATTCGAGAATATCAAGCTGGGGGAAGTGCGGGGCGAGTTCGGTCAGCGCGAGCGTCTGTTGTGGCGAAGAGGAATCGGAGTTCGTCTGGGTCGGCACCATCGCCTCCGCCATCAGACAACGGGGGCACAAACCATCGGTCATGGCGGCCGGCAGGGCCACGCCACACTTGGGGCAGGAGTTTAATGACTTTGTTGACTCGTTCATACCGGTGTCTTGACGCGCTAGGGTGGTTTGGTTACCAGGATTTTTCCATTAATTCCCCAAGGCGGCGAACAAGGCGCGCATCTCGGCCTCGACCAGGCCGGGATCAGCAAGCGTACCAGCAACTTCCGCCTTCAGCAACTGGCGGAAGCGCCGTTTCAACCGATGGACCGCGACTTTCAGCGCGTTCGCGTTCATGCCGCAACGCGCGGCCAACACGGTCTGGTCGCCGTGTGCCGCCTCGCCGGTGAGCCACGGTTTGATTTGCTCAAAAAAATCCGCGCGCCCTTCAGCGCCACATTCGCGCCGGAGCGCCTCCAGTGTGCGCGCCAACACAGTGAGCGCCCACTGCCGGTCGAAGGCCGCATCGGGTGACAGCGTACCGGTATCCGGTATCGCCCTGGCTTCACCGGTATCGGTATCATGTAGGGAAACCTTTTCCACGCCGCCACCGCGTTTGAGTCGGCGCATCGCCTCGCGGTGATGCGCCAGAAAGTGTTTTACCGCCCCCAGCAGATAAGAACGAAACCGGCCGTGCTCCTGCCCAGCATGGGCGATGGTTCTGCCCGCCAGCATGGAGGCGAAAAAATCATGGGTCAGGTCGCGCGCGGCATCCACGTCGCGCAATTCGCAGCGGAGAAAGGCGGCCACGGGGTCGTAGTAGGCCGCGCACAATTCCGCCAACGCGCGGTGACCTTCGGGCGAGTCGGCCTTCGCCCGGCTGACCTGTGTCCACCGCGTGGTGCGAAAAATCTCGCCGGCGGCCTCCGGCCGAGCTGGAGACGACGGCGTCAGTGGTGTTGTGTCAGTGTTCATCGGAACCCGGGCATATCATATCACGGGTACCTGACGTGTGGGAGAGGAAAGGTTACCAATTATGACACTGGAGCTGGAGAATGTTTGCATCTCATCGCCTTCCTTATGCGCGAGTGATCGCGTCCGCGAGGCCGGCCGGAAAGAAGGAGATGAGAAATGCGACAATCAACCACCACCGCGTCGCACACCGGTTCGAGCGAAGTGCGCTGCAAGGGCGGATGGTGGGCGCGCGGCATCACGGATAAAGGCGATTTCATTGTGAAAGTATTTCTTGAGCGGCCTTGGGTATTTCAATGGTCACATGGTCATAGCTATAGCGGCTTGTCGCCTTGCTGGATTGTTCAATGACCTTCCGCGTGCCTCCGGGAATGGAAACCGACGTGATTCTCTTGCTTTCTTGGATCGCCAGCAATCGGCACGAATCGGATTTGCGGATCCAGTGCTTTGCAGAATACTCCAGAACCTTGACCGTTGGCCGGGCAGATGGATTGCCCGAAAACGCTTTGGCAATTGCCTCGGTCATCCGTTCCTGGGCCAGACGCACGGCGGTGTTCCCTTGAGTTTCGATGACAATCGCCTCATCGCCATCGAGGACTTCCGCGCCCGTTACAATCCAGACCGGGGCGTTTTCCTTGGTCTCGGGAGTTTCCTTTTCGCAGACGAACAGATTACCCAAGTCTTTGGCCAGATTGGCAAAGACTCCGGCGGGAACTTGCCAGGAAGCATCGCCCATTTTCATGGCCGCCTTCTCCCCCTGCTTCAACATTATCAGTTGCTGGCCGCCGAATGTCGTGGTTTGACGAGCCAGGGTCTTGGTCAGATCCACTTCAATGGTGACAACATTGGTTTGCGGTGTTTGTGGCACACGGTTCTGGCCCACAATGGCGGTGGCGGATTGTTCGGTCGTATCCACTCGACGGAACGCCGGGACAGATATGGCACGCTCGCGAGCTTTGTCCAACAAGGCGCGGGCCGATTGCGCTGCTTGGACGGGGATGCAAAACGCAATCAGACCGAGGGCAATAAGGGGTTTAGCATGATTCATAACGAATGCGCTTTTCGTCTCATTTTGAGGTTGGCGGCTTGGGTGTGCCCGGCTGGATGAGTTTTGTTGCGGGCGCGTTCGAGGCGGCGGGCGCGGGGGCTTGACGCAACGGCAAAACAAAGGACGCTCCACGAAAAACAGGCGCGAGCGTGTCATCGGCGGCCGAGTTCGTGCCGGACTTCACCGCGGCGCGATGCAAATCATCCAGCCGACAAATGGAGTTCTTGCAGGTGCTGGCGGAACTCCGGCCTGGGACTTGGGAGAGCAGCCGGTTGACCCGCTCCGCGCCCTCGCCGCTGGCCGGATAACTCTCGTGGTAAACCTTCACCGACAGCAGCCACCGGTCGCGGGCCGTGCGCGTCGTTTCCTTGGGCGGTGATTCTTCATCCCACAGCGACAGTGAGGAGACCACCTCGTCGATTCCGTTTTCCAACGCGCGAATGGCTTTTTCGGGTTCATTCAGCCGAAGATGCGCCAACGCGACGGTATCCCGTGCCGCCCAGCTCGCCATCTCGACCTCCTTGGGTGGAATCATCCACCGCGTATAGGCATACCAGCACCAGCAGGCCATGCCGATTGCGCCGAGCCCGAAACTCGCCAAGGCCACGATCACGATTAACAGCTTACTTTTCATATTATCTTTCGGTCATTGTGAATTTGCGGAAATAGATCACAGCTTGGGTGTGCCCGGCTGGATGAGTTTGGTTGCGGGCGCATTTGTGGCGGCAGGAGCCGCCGGCGCAGCGGCGTGCTGCGCGAGTTTCCCGGAAAGTTTGTCGAGGAAGGCCAGCATCTTGGTTGCCCTCGCGCGTGCCGCCCAACATGTAATACTCGTTCAGCGTGTGGCCGGCGTCGGCATACTTGAGATGCTCATAGTGGTGCGTGAAAGTTTTCGCCTTTAGTCTGGCGCAGATCACATCGCTCATTTCCTCGGAAGGCCAAAGAAGATCGTCATGACCGGATGCGAGCAGGATGGGGCCGTTGATCTTCTCCACCAAAATCGCGGCTTTCCCCACCGCATCCGTCTGCTTGAGCGACTGCGCGTAGAACTTGTAAATCGCGCGCGGATCACCGGCGGCAAAACCCGCTCTGTAGTCATACGGCACAATAGGCAACGGTTTGCCGCCGCTGCTCCAGCTTGATTTCGGATCCGGCGGCCACCATTGCTTCGGCATGCCGTCCCAGACCACGGAGCTGGGCGCGAGCGCGATGACGCCCTTGATCTCCGGCTTGCGCGACGCCAGCAACAAGGCGAGTTCGGCGCCTTTCGAACAGCCGAAGACCGCGATCCCGTCGTGAGGAATGCGGTCGCTGCCTGCCATCCACGCCAAGGCCTTGTCGAAATATTCCAGCGGCACGAGTTGGAGCGTCTCCGGCAAACCTTGCTCCTTGAAATAAGCAACCGCCAACACCGGATAGCCGTGCTCCGCCAAGAATTGTGGGAGATGCAGATCCGGACGGCCACCCTCGGAACCGCCCAGGAACAGGAGCCCCGGCTTCGTCACGGGCCCGGCCTTGCAGTAGAAGTCCGCAACGAAACCTTCGCCCTTGAGATCGGTGCGCACGACTTGAGCATCGCCACTGAGGGCGCTGCCGCCAAGCAGCGCGGCGATGATAAGAGAGCAGGAAATTGGCTTCATATTTTCTCCTATGGTTTTGGTTTTGCTGAAAGCGATCACAGTTTAGATGTGCTCGGCTGGATGAGTTTAGTTGCGGGCGCGTTCGTGGCAGCCGCGTTCGGGCTGGCCTTCTCTTGTTTATCGAGAAATTCCATGAACGCAGTCGGCAGGTAGCAGGCTTCCCCTTCTTTGAGGCTATGTATGAAATTTTCCACATCCTCCGATGCGCCGGGACTGCCGAGGTAGAAAGTGCGACCGAAGTCGTCTTTGAACATGGCGTAGCAAGCGCAGGGTTCCACCATCGTCGCATGGCACGAAGGCATGGCGAGAACCTGCGCGTTGAATTCATACGAGTTGGGCGGCGGCGGAGTCTTGCAACTGCAAACGCATAACAACGCCATCGAGCATAGCATGATGATGTGAGTTTTCTTCATGGCAACCGGTCTTTCTGTTGTTTGGATTTGCGGAAGAGGATTACGGCTTGGGTGTGCCCGGCTGGATGAGTTTGGTTGCGGTATCTAGTTCGCATCCCGCTTTTTCACGCCTTGCTTTTGCAGCGAGGCGATGTAGGCATTCAGTGCGATTTCCGGCGAGCTTCCCTCGTGGGAGAAGAAGACGATGGTCTGCGCGCCTTTCATCCTGATGGCTTC
Organism: Verrucomicrobiota bacterium; assembly: GCA_037139415.1. Classification (NCBI taxonomy): domain Bacteria; kingdom Pseudomonadati; phylum Verrucomicrobiota; species Verrucomicrobiota bacterium. The sequence goes on from JBAXGN010000142.1 coordinate 18,614, forward strand.
GATGGTGATGCGGTGGCCGTCGGCGTCCTTGAACTCCGACTTGCTGCGAGACAGCACGACCTCCTTGGCCGGGCCGGGATCGCCCGCTTTACCCACGCTCCATGACTGGCCACCGCCTCCATAACTCGGATCGTAATTCTTGCCATTGCTATCCTTGGACCAGTGCACCAGCGCATCATGTGTTTCCCATGCGGCTCGGCCGAGGACCTCGTTCGGGGCGGTCGTCGAGAGGGCATCTGCGCCGTAAACCGTGAATGTGCCCTTGTCACGCACGGCACCCATATGCGCGCAGCCGCAGGTGAGGACGAGTGCGGTGAGGATAATGAGTAGTCTATTCATTTTATTCTCCTGTGGGTTGGTTGTTTTGATTTGCGGAAAAGGATCATGGCTTGGGTGTTCCTGGCTGGATACGCGCACGCAGTTGTGCGGCCTCCTGCTCAAGCGACTGGCGTTTCGATTCGAGTTCCACCATCACAGGCTGGGTCGGCCTGTATTTCTTCCCCTCGTTGTCGAGGGCGGCCTGTGTCTCCAACAGTTCGCCGAGGACCTTCTCCAACCGCTGCTGCGCGACGTTCAGTTCGATGGCGGGCAGTGCGTCGGCGCTGGCGGCGGACTTCGCGTTCGAGGCGCGCGCCGCGATTTGCTCGCGAAGGCGCGTGGCTTCGTTTTCGAGATACTTGAGTTTCCCCTCCGCCTTGTCGCGCCACGCCTTTTCTTGTTCTTGCGTCAGCCCGCTCTCTGTCGGTCCCAGTTCGTATTGCCTCCGCGCTTCCTGAATTTCCGTCAGCACTTTTTCCAACCGCTGCTGCGCGACTTTCATCTCAATGGCGGGCAGCGGGTCGGCGATGACGGGGGGCTTCGGCGTTTCTTCTGGCTTTGCCGATCTTCCGGTCGTGAGCGAAAGCCCGAGTGCCGTCGCGACTTCGCACGGGAAAATGTAAGGCCCGTAGTAATCAAGTATGCTCGCGCCCACATCGTCCCATTGAACGTAGAATGCCGTGCCGCCAAATTGATGGAGCACCTGTCCTAGAGGAATGGACTCGGTCGCCGATTTCTCCGCAGGAAGGATGGCAATGGATGCCACGTCGGCACGCTGGCGGTAGCTGCTGCCCGACGTCTCATCATGCTCGAACAGCGCGGCAGGATAGTCGGTCGTGACCGGCCCCTTTTTCAGCAGCGCCTCGATATGCGCGACCTGCTCCTTCGTGACCGAGATTTTCGCACCGACCGGCACCGTGGGTGCGCTGGCAGATTTCGGAGCACTGGCTTGCACCAGCTTGTAGCGAATGTTCACGCCGCGACCGTCGGCGTCGGCCAGTCCGCGAAGCTGATAGAAGCCGACGAGGCCATTCCGCGTGCGAAAAACTTGAACGCCGCCCAAGCCGTCACGATAGCCGCATTCGCCCATGATGCTCGGACCGGTGGGCTCGGAATTCAGCTTCTCCATCTTCGTCAACTGCGGAACGGCGCAGTCGGGAAGAATCGTGTCCCATTCCTTCGGCTGGCCGGCCCAGCCCGTCCGCATGTTTAAAGAAAGCACATAGTAGGCTTTCTTGTCGAAATAGAACAGCAGGTCCACGTTCTCGTCTTGCATCCACCGCCGCAACTCTGGCGTGAATCCAATCTTCGCCGGGTCTTTGAAATGACCGGTCACCGCCACCGGCGGTTGGAACGGGAAGTTGTTCTCGAACCGGAACGCGACGACGCCATCGGAATTGGCGTCCGTTGCGGCAATCATGCGCTCGGCTTGCAGGCCGAAGACGGCGGCGGGCGCGGGCTTGACGGCGGCGGCGTTTGTCGCACTTTTCTGGACGAGTTCACGGAGTCGCGCGGCTTCTTCCTCGTCGGCCTTCAGTTGCGATTCGAGTTCTTTCGCCTCGGCCTTTCGCTCCTCGTCGGTCAGGCCGGGCTTTGATGGCAGCGCCGCCTGTTTGATTTTTGTTTCCTGCAAGTCGGCCAGCGTTCGCTCCAGATAGTTTTGCAGCGCCACGCCGGGTTCTTTCACCTCAATGGTGACGGGAGCGGTCTCCAAGGTGCCTTTCCAATCCAGCGGCTCGTTTCCGTCGAGGGAGACCCGGAAGCGCAAGGTGTATCGGCCCGGCTTGGCCTTGGCATGAAACGTCGGACCATACCAGCGCGCTTTACCCGGCAGGAAACTCAGCCCGCCGCTGGCAAGAACCACGGTTTTGCCAGGCACCAGCATTTCACGCTTCGTGAAGGTATAGGACAGGTCAAAACCGCGCTCCACTTCCACGGGTTTGCCCTGCTCGTCCGTCAGGATGCATTCATCGTCCTGCCGATAATTGAGGCTGGCTATGGTGAATGTATCTTTCGAAACATTGCGGATGTGAAAATGAACTTGGAACGGATCATCCGGTGTCACTTCGGCGGCGGCTTGCAGACCATTCGTCACCGGGCCGAACACCAGTGGCGCGGCGGGCTTGGCGACGGTTACGGCCTTCGTCGCGCCGCCCTGCACCAGCTTGTAGCGCAGCTTCACGCCGTTGTCAGTGAAGGCGATGACTTGCAGGATACCCTTACCGCCTTCGCGGGTCTGAAAAGCGTAGGTAGCGGGCTGGTTCGTGCCCGGTTCCAGAAGCACGTGTGGCCGGGCCATGGAATCAATGGAGCGGACGGCTTCCGCCCATTGTGCCGGACTCATCCTGTCCGAGTCCGTGTTGGTCAACGCCTTCACCTTCATGCCGAATGCCGTCAGCGACGAAGCATCGAACCGGGCGTCCATGCCCTGCTGTTCCATCCAAGCGACGAGAATGGCAACGCCTTCAGGCATACCGGCAAACATCCCGTCGTTGGCTTTCTTGAGTTTGAATTCGGGCGTCTGCAACTGTTTGCCAGAATCGAAATCAATAGCTTCCTCGTTTTGCACCACGCGCTCGATCACCGGGCCGAAGGCGGTTCCTTGGTTGCCAGACGTTTGCTGGATGACGCCCGGATTCTGATCCGAGATCACCTGTTTCAGGATGACACCAAACGCGGCTGCCGACAGAATGATCAAACCAAGTAGCAGCAACACCCTTTGCGATCGATTTAGGACTAAGTGCTTATCCGTAAATAAAAGTTGCCTTTTTCGCCGTGCTCTGTCAATTTCTGTT